>JANONM010000392.1:0-7890 GCA_031420855.1 Hyphomicrobiales bacterium | reverse complement strand
AGGCGGAGGTGCTGGAAAAATTTGGTGTGACACCTGACAAGGTGATCGATGTGCAGGCGCTGGCTGGTGATAGTTCGGACAATGTGCCGGGCGTGCCGGGCATTGGCGTCAAGACAGGTGCCGAACTCATCAACACCTATGGCAGCCTGGAAGCGCTGCTGGAGCGGGCTGCCGAAATCAAGCAAAACAAGCGTCGCGAAAATCTCATTGCCTTTGCCGAACAGGCCCGCGTTTCCAAACGGCTGGTAACACTTGAAACCCATGTGCCAGATGTCGTGCCGATTGGGGCTTTTGCCGTGGATCAACCCCGCGCCTCGGAAGTCATCGGGTTTTTGAAGGCCATGGAATTTTCCACCATCACCCGAACGGTTGCTGCGGCACTGGATGCCGATGTCAACGCCATCGAAGCGGTTCCTGTTACAATCACCCACTGGCCGCCAGCCGGTGAAATATCCGATACTGCTCAATCAAAGTCGTCATTACCGCGAAGGCGGGAAACCAGCTTGGTCACAGGCACCGACCCTGAAGCAGAGCTGGATTCCCGCCTTCGCGGGAATGACGGTGAGGGGAGTGATCATGTCGCGACAGTCGAAGCCATCCTCAAGTCCATTCCCGTGCGCCCTTCTGACTATGAAACCGTCACCACACTGGACCAACTGCAACACTGGATTGCCAGCGCAACCGAGCAGGGTTTCTGTGCCTTTGATACGGAAACTGATTCGCTTGATGCCATGCAGGCCAATATCGTGGGATTTTCCTTGGCGCTGGCACCCGGCAAGGCCTGCTATGTGCCGCTGGCGCATCAGGGCCAAGGTGACGGGTTGTTTGAAAGCGGATTGCTGGAAGGGCAGATCAACCGCGATGCTGCGCTGGCTGCCCTGAAACCATTGCTTGCTTCAAAGGCGGTGTTGAAAATCGGCCAGAACCTCAAATATGACATGCTGGTGTTGAAGCGATATGGCCTTGATGTGGTGAGCCTCGCCGACACCATGCTGATGTCCTATGTGTTTGAATCGGGCGATGTGGGTCATGGCATGGATGAATTGTCGGTGCGCCATCTCGGCCACAAGCCCATCAGCTTCAAGGACGTGGCAGGAACCGGGAAATCATCCGTCACCTTTGACCGCGTGTCGATTGAACGGGCCACACAATATGCGGCAGAGGATGCCGATATCACGCTTCGCCTGTGGATGCTGTTCAAACAGAAGCTGCTCAAGGCCCGCAAGGTGACTGTCTATGAAACACTGGAGCGGCCCCTGGTTCCGGTGCTGGTGCAAATGGAACGCGAGGGCATTCTGGTGGATCGCCAGGTACTTGCGCGCCTGTCGCAGGAATTCGGCACGTCCCAGATGGTTATCGAAAAAGAAATCCACAAGCTCGCCGGACAGTCGTTCAACATCGGGTCTCCCAAACAATTGGGCGACATCCTGTTTGGACAAATGGGATTGCAGGGTGGCAAGAAAACCGCGACCGGTGCCTGGTCAACTGATTCAAGCACGTTGGATGATTTGGCGGCACAGGGCGTGCCCTTGGCCAAACGCGTGCTGGATTGGCGGCAACTGGCCAAGCTGCGCTCGACCTATACAGACGCGCTGCAGGCATACATCAACCCGCAAACCGGCCGCGTGCACACTTCCTATGCCATGGCCTCGACGTCGACGGGTCGTCTTTCCTCCACCGATCCAAACCTGCAAAACATTCCGGTGCGCACCGAAGAGGGCCGCCGCATTCGCACGGCCTTCATCGCACCGACAGGCCACAAACTGGTCAGTGCCGATTATTCGCAGATTGAATTGCGCGTGCTGGCCCATGTGGCGGATATTCCGCAACTCAAACAGGCCTTTGCCGACGGGCTTGACATCCATGCCATGACAGCATCCGAAATGTTTGGTGTGCCGATTGCCGGCATGGATCAGGCGGTGCGCCGCCGCGCCAAGGCCATCAACTTCGGCATCATCTATGGCATCTCGGCTTTTGGCCTTTCCAACCAGCTGGGTATCAGCCGCGAAGAGGCGGGCGAATACATCCGCACCTACTTCAAGCGTTTTCCCGGCATCAAGTCCTATATGGACGACACCAAAAAATTTGCGCATGACAAGGGTTTTGTGGAAACCATCTTCGGCCGCCGCATGCATGTGCCGCGCATCAAATCCTCAAACCCGTCTGAGCGGGCCTTCATGGAACGCGCCGCCATCAATGCGCCGATACAGGGCTCGGCTGCCGACATCATTCGCCGTGCCATGATCCGCATGCTGCCTGAACTTGCAAAACACCAACTCTCAGCCCGTATGCTCCTGCAGGTCCATGACGAGTTGATTTTCGAAGTGCCGGATGGAGAAGTTTCTGCCAGCTTGCCGATCATTCAACGTGTGATGATTGAGGCACCGGAACCCGCCCTTAAATTGTCAGTGGCCTTGCAGGTTGATGCCCGCGCGGCCCTGAACTGGGATGAGGCCCACTGAGGGGACAGCTTGTTTCACCAAGCTCCGCCATCAACCCGTCAAATGCCTCACCAAACCCGCCGTTGAGGCATCCAAACCGTCCGTAGACTGACGACCTTCGATCACCGGTTGCAAGCCTGTGGCCAGTTCCTTGCCAAGTTCAACGCCCCATTGATCAAAGGCATTGATGCCCCAGATGGCGGCTTCGACGAAGACCCGATGCTCATAAAGGGCGATGATGCGGCCAAAGGTGAAGGGATCGAGTTTTTTATAGGCCAGCGTCAAAGAAGGACGATTTCCTGCAAACACTTTATGCGGTGCCAATCGTTTGGCGTCGTCTTTGGATTTTCCGGCGGCCAGCAACTGCGCCGTTGCCTCTTTCAGCGTTCGACCCTGCATTAAAGCTTGCGATTGCGCCAGGCAGTTTGCCACCAGCAAATCATGGTGAACCGGCATATCCTTTTCGTGGGGTTCAGCGGCGATGAGGAATTCGACGGGAATTGTCGTCGTGCCCTGATGCAGCAATTGGAAAAACGCGTGCTGGCCATTGGTGCCGGGTTCGCCCCACACCACAGGTCCGGTATCATCCTTCGAGACATCGCCCTTTGCGGTCACACGCTTGCCATTGGATTCCATGTCGAGTTGTTGCAGGTAGGCAGGCAAGCGCAACAGGCGCTGGTCATAGGGGATGACAGCACGCGACGATAATCCGCAGGCATTGCGGTGCCAGACACCGAGGAGGCCCATCAACATTGGCAGATTTTGCAAAGGTTTGGCCTTGGCAAAATGTTGGTCCATGGCATGGGCACCTTTCAGCATTTCCATGAAATTGTGGGGACCAATGGCGATCATCAGGGACAGGCCGATGGCCGACCACAGGGAATAGCGCCCGCCCACCCAATCCCAGAATCCGAAGATGCGGTTTTCAGCAATGCCAAAGGCTTTTACCTTGTCGATGGCCGTGGAGATGGCGGCGAAATGTTCTCCGACATGTGCTTCGCCAACCGCCGCCGCAACCCAAGCCCGCGCCGAACCGGCATTGGTCATGGTTTCAATTGTCGTGAAGGTTTTGGAAGCCACCAGAAACAAGGTGGTTTCCGGCTTCAAGGTTTTCAACGTATCGGCCAAATGGGCACCATCAACATTGGAGACAAAATGCAGACGAGGTCCATCATGATAGGGTGCCAGTGCCAATGTCGCCATGGCCGGCCCGAGGTCAGAACCACCAATGCCGATATTCACCACATCAGTAATGTTGCTCCTGCGCATGTCCGTGGCAAATCGCGCCATGGCCTCCAGCACATCATGCACATCGTGCACCACATTGTGGCCGGCCACCATGACGATTTCAGATTTCGGGCGGCGTAGTGCGGTGTGCAAAACCGCGCGGCCCTCTGTGGTGTTGATCACATCGCCGCGCATCATGGCGTGGCATTTGCCTTCCACATCAGCGGCCTTGGCCAGGGCATTCAGGAGCTGCATGGTTTTTTTGGTGACGCGGCACTTGGAATAGTCCAGCAGCAAATCATCCAGCGACGCCGAGAATTCTGCAAAGCGATTACCCCCATTTTTCGAAGGCTTGGCGAAGGCCTTTCGCATATCCGGCAAACCTGCCTTGGCGTGGGATTTAAGTTCTTTCAGAACGGTCTTGGTGGCTGGTGTCATGGTGTTTGATCCGCAGTTCTTCCGTCACCCCCGCGCAGGCGGGGGCCCAACTTTTCCGGGACATAATACCGTTCAGGGTCAATGTCATCATGCAAGTCAACCCAATGCAGGTTAAGTTCCTCGATGATCCTGATTTTCCATGCCCGGTTCCACTTTTTGAGCTGCTTTTCGCGTTTGATTGCAGCAAGCATGGTTTCATGATGCTCGTACCAGACCAAGCCTTTCAGGCCATGATTTGCCGTGAACCCGGGAACGCCTTCATCCTTGTGGCACGCAACCCTATTCCAAAGAGCTGAAGTCACACCAATGTAGAGCGTTCCGCGAGCGCCATTGCTCACGATATCAACAGCTGGAGCTTTTTCATCCATGTGGTGACGATAGCGCGAAATCAGCAGACTTCCAACGATAGTTAGGCCCCCGCCGTCGCGGGGGTGACGGGTATGGAAATGGAGCTAAAGTCCGAACTACCTCCTCAACACTCCACCGGTGGTTTTTCCCACCATGGCGACGACTTTCGCCGACACGGCTGCAATTTCTTCGTCTGTCAACGTCCGCTCTTTCGGCTGCAACGTTACCGATACCGCAAGTGACACCTTGCCATCCGGCAGTTTGAACACGTCGAATACCTGCGCGTCGGCAATCAAAGCCTTGTCAGCTCCCTTCGCGGCTTTCAGAAGCTCTGCGGCCTGCACTGACGGCTCTACCACAAAAGCGAAGTCACGCGACAATGGCATCAAATCTGACAACACGAGAGCTGGCTTGGCTGTACCCTTTTGTTTCGGGACCGGAATGGCATTCAAAACAATTTCAAAACCCGCAACCGGGCCTTTGACATCCATCTCCGTCAAAATGCCGGGATGAATTTCACCAAACCAGGCAATCTGGTTTTTAGGGCCCATTTGTATGGTGCCGGAACGACCGGGGTGAAACCACGCGGGCGCACCTTGCACCACTTGCAAAGTTGCGGTTGCCATGCCGCAAGCTTCGAGCACGGCCAGCACATCAGCTTTCACATCGAAGGCATCCACGGTGCGCGCACCACCCAGCCATTGTTTTGGTGCAGATGCACCCTGGCGAAGGCCAGCGGCACGGAGTGTTTCATCTTCGGGTTTGTCGCCAGCATAGACGTGGCCGATTTCTGACAGCGCAAAGTCGGCGAAACCACGGGCAATGTTGCGGCCCGCAGCTGCCACGAGGTTGGCAAGCAGCGAGGGACGCATGTCGGTGAGTTCGGATGATATCGCATTGGCGAGTTGCAGAGACTTCTGCCCACCGCCGAAACGAACCGCGTTGGCATGGTCAAGGAAAGCATAGGTCACAGCTTCATTGAAACCGCGTGACGCCAGCGTCCGGCGTGAGGCCAGCATGCGCTTTTGCAAGTGGGTCAACACGGGCCGCGCCACGGCATGGGGACGTGACATTTCAGCGAAGGGGATTTTTTCCAACCCCACGATGCGGCAGATTTCTTCCACCAGATCAGCCTCGCCATGCACATCAGGCCGCCATGTCGGCACGAGGCATGAGGCACCCGCCGCTGCATCGGTGACAGTAAAGCCAAGCGCACTTAAAATTCGCAATTGCTCCGCCCACGGACAATCAAGCCCGCCCAATTGCTTGACGCGGGAACGCCGCAGCGTGATGGCACGTTTTGTGTCAGGCACCTTGCCAGCGATGACCAGATGTGAGGCTTCACCACCGCACAAATCCAAAATCATCTGCGTAGCGATTTCAGCACCCGTTGGCGTGAAGGCAGGGTCAATGCCGCGCTCGAAACGATAACGCGCATCGGAATTGATGCCGAGCTTGCGGCCCGTCGTGGCCGTGCGCACGGGATCGAAATAGGCGGCTTCCAGAAATATGTCGGTGGTTTCATCTGTGCAAGAAGATGGGATGCCGCCGATAATTCCCGCAATGCCTTCAACACCGGCGTCATCAGCAATCACCGTCATGCTGCTGTTCAACGTGTAGGTTTTGTTGTCGAGAGCCTCAAGTGTTTCACCATCCCGCGCAAGCCGCGCGGTGATATTGCCGTGGACTTTCTTGGCATCAAACACATGCAAGGGACGCGCATAGGCGAAGGTGATGTAGTTGGTGATATCAACCAGCCTGGAAATCGGGCGAAGTCCGATGGACTTCAAGCGTTGCTGCAACCATGCGGGCGAGGGGCCGTTCTTCACACCGCGAATGTACCGCCCAACAAACAGCGGGCAGGCTTTTGCATCGGCAGCAGGGAAGTCGAGTTTTATAGAAATAGGCGAGCCGAACGTTCCTTGAACTGCGGGCGCATTGAGTGGCTTCAACGTGCCATGACCCTTGGCCGCCAAATCCCGCGCAATGCCATAGATGCCGAGTGCATCAGGCCGGTTTGCTGTGACTTTGACATAGAACATCGGGTCATCAAGGCCGAGTGCGGTGGCAGCCGAAGTTCCCACGGGCCAATCACCCTGCACCTCGATGATGCCATCATGCTCTTCCGACAGCATGAGTTCACGCTCGGAACACAACATGGCTTGCGACTCTGAGCCGCGAATGGTGGCAGGTGCAAACACTTGCCCCGTCACAGGAATGGTCACACCGGGAAGCGCAATGATCGCCTTGATGCCCGTCCGCGCATTAGGTGCGCCACAGACGACTTGCTTGATGCCCTCGATGGTTTCCACAATGCAGAGTTTGAGCTTGTCGGCGTTGGGGTGTTTGTCGGCATGCTGAACATGAGCCACGGTGAAAGCAGACAACGCTTTGGTCTTGTCAGAAATTTCTTCAACTTCCAACCCAATGCCGAGAAGCCCAGCGGCGATGTCATCGACAGAGGCTGAGGTGTCGAGATAATCCTTGAGCCAGGACAGGGTGAATTTCATTTGGGTGCTCCAAGCCTTGAACCAGAGTGATGTGACTCCCCCTCACCTCCCCATTGCTTTGCAATGGGTCCCTTCCTCTCCCGCAAGAGGCGGGTGAGGACATGAAGAAAACGTCCTCGCCCGCCTCTTGCGGGAGAGGAAGGGGACCCAACATGCACTTGCATGTTGGGGGAGGTGAGGGAGTGTGCAATGTTCATTTCTTCAGTTCTTCCAAAATCAAAGTCAGCAATCCATCCATGCCATGCATGGCACTTTCATTTTCGTAGCGTGCGACGCGATAGCCGAGGCCAATCAAATATGTAGTGCGTCGCGTATCATGTGCCAATTCGTCGGGTGTTGAATGTGTCTCACCATCCAGCTCAACGACGAGCATTTTTTCGCGGCAGACAAAATCTGCGACGTAAGGGCCGATGGGGGCTTGGCGCACAAACTTGAAACCACCGCAACTGCGATTGCGAAGCTGCTCCCAGAGTTTTTTCTCTGGCATGGTTTCATTCCTGCGCAGCAGTTTTGCGGCTGCAAGATTGGCGTTGTCTCTCATCCCCTCACCTCCCCATTGCTTCGCAATGGGTCCCTTCCTCTCCCGCGAAGGGCGGGAGAGGACATTAGGAAAGTCCCCCTGCCAATGTCGGCACATTGAGCGATTTGAATCCGTAATGCCGCAACCACCTCAGATCACTCTCAAAGAATGCACGCAAATCTGGTATCCCGTATTTCAGCATGGCGATGCGGTCGATGCCCATGCCCAGCGCAAAGCCTTGGTAGATGTCGGGATCGAGTCCGCAGGATTTGAGGACGTGGGGATGCACCATGCCGCTCCCCAAAATTTCCAACCATGACTCGCCTTCGCCAATTTTCACCTGACCGTCTTTCCACGAACATTGAATGTCCACTTCCATCGATGGTTCGGTGAAGGGAAAGTGCGA
>JANONM010000391.1:0-3005 GCA_031420855.1 Hyphomicrobiales bacterium | reverse complement strand
GAAATATTGGCCATGCCCTTGGGATCGGCAAGTGCGATGATCTTGTCGCCCTCGTAAACCCCGTCCCAGCCGAAGCGGTCGCGCAGTCCCTCCAGCAATTTGCGGATGGACCGCGCCCCTTCGTAAGGCACGGGTGAAAGGCTGTCGGTCAGGAAAGCAAATTTCTCGTGTTCCGTGCCAATCCGCCAGTCGGACTTTGGCTTTTCACCGGGCGCAAAATAGCCAATCAACTGGCTCTTGCTTTCAATGGGTGCGCGGGCTTCCGCGTTGTCAGGTGCAGGTCCGCTCAAAACGGCAATTCCTTGTTGTGTGTTTCATTCATCTAAGCATCCCAGGCCATGCCAGCAAGTCACAAATGGTGATGTAAGCCAATACATATTTTCACAAGTCAGCTTGCAGCCCGCCAGTCACCCAGCACAGCCTGCACCAGCGCCAGTGCTGCAATGGCCACCGTGTCAGCCCGCATGATGCGTGGTCCCAGTGATATGGGCGTCACAAACGGCAGGCGTCGCAAATGTTCGCGCTCCTCTATCGTAAACCCACCCTCCGGCCCCACCAGAACAGCGGCGGGCGTTGTGAGGCTGGCCAGAGCGGTGGTTGCCGATCCCAGCGGTGCCGCTTCATCGCAATAAATCAGGGCGCGGCCAGGCTCCCATTGGCCCAGCAACTTGCCAAGCGGCAGAGGCCCCAGAACCTCTGGCACAAATACCAGATTGCATTGTTCCGAAGCCTCAATGGCATTGAGCTTCATGCGCTCGAGGTTGACCCGTTCGGCAATGGTGCGCGCCGTGATCACCGGACGCAACCGGCGTGCCCCAAGTTCCGTGGCCTTCTGCACCATGTAGTCGAGCCTCGCATGTTTCAGGGGCGCAAACACATAGTCGATATCCGGCGGCAATTGCACGTCAGCGCGTTTTTTTTCGATCCTGATTTCAACCGCTTTCTTGCCGACTGTCGTGATGTAGGACAGCCACTCGCCGTCTTCGCCATTGAACACGCACACGGCATCACCCGCCGCCAGCCGCAACACATGGGCAAGGTAATGTCCCTGCTCTCGTGGCAAGGCAAAGGCCACACCTTCGCTCAGCTTTGTTTCAACATGCAGCCGGGGAGTGGTTTTTGCCATGGGGCCTGTGCTAACACGCCGCCCATGGAAAAGGCCAGAACAAGTCATGTGCATGTTGTCGATGCCCCAACTGATAATTGGGTGGAGCGTTGGGTGCCGCGAAGCCTTGTCCCCTATGCCCAGTTGATGCGGCTGGACCGTCCCATCGGCTGGTGGCTGTTGTTGTTGCCTTGCTGGTGGGGTTTGCTGCTGGGGCAGATCGCCAGCGGGGCAGGGCTTTTGAATGGCCGCTTGCTGCTCTGGCATGGCCTGTTGTTTTTGGCCGGGGCCATCGTCATGCGCGGTGCGGGCTGCACCCTCAATGACATTGCCGACCGGGATTTTGATGCCAAGGTTACCCGCACAAAATCCCGGCCCATTGCCTCAGGCCGGGTCAGCCGCAAACAGGCTTTGGTATTTCTCGTCCTGCAGTTGCTCGTTGGTCTGTTCATCCTGCTGCAATTCAACCGCTTCACCGTGCTGCTCGCGCTGGCATCACTGTTGATCGTGGCCATCTATCCCTTCATGAAACGCATCACCCATTGGCCACAAGCCGTGTTGGGATTGGCTTTCAACTGGGGCGCATTGCTGGGCTGGAGTGCTTCCCACGGCAGTCTCAGTCTTCCAGCCCTCCTGCTCTATGGCGGCGGCATTTTCTGGACCCTTGCCTATGACACCATCTATGCCCATCAGGACAAGGACGATGATATATTGATCGGCGTTAAATCCACTGCCCTGCTGTTTGGCGCGAATACCAAACCCTGGCTCGGATTTTTCTTCGCGATTGCCGGATTGTTGATTGCCGCCAGTCTCTATGCTGTTGGGGCAGGCTGGTTTGCCTATACGGGTTTGGCTGCTGCCGCCCTGCATGGGTCATGGCAGACCATCACTTTTGACTACAACAATTCAAACCATTGCTTGAAACTCTTTCGCGCCAACCGCATGTTGGGGCTTCTCCTGGCCGCTGGCCTCATTCTGGATTTGATCGCTTCATGACACTTGACCTTCTTTCGATTGCCAACGACGTGGTGAACCGCGCCTTGAAAGCCGGTGCCACGGCAGCCGATGCCATGGCCATCAGCTCCCGTGACCAGGATGTGACGCTCCGCCACGGGGTGGTTGAAGCCTTCAACCAATCCGAATCCCAGGATGTGGGTTTACGGGTATTCGTCGGTCAATCAGCCGCCATGATTTCTGGATCAGTGTTGAGTGCCGAAGGTCTGCAAAGACTGGTCGACCGGGCCCTCGCCATGGCCAAGCTTGCCCCTCCTGACTCTTTTGCTGGTATTGCAAGTCCCGGGCAATTGACCGGGGAGGTCATGAACCTTGACCTCGTATCGTCCCGCGAACTCGATAGCGAAACCATGCAGTCGCTGGCCCACCGCGCCGAAGAAGCTGCCCTTGCCATCAAGGGCGTCACCCGCAGCAATGGCGCATCAGCCGGCACCAACCGTCGTCATGTCGCGCTTGTCATTTCCAATGGCTTTGCCCGTGAGTGGCAGCGCAGCAGCTTTGGTCTCAGCGCCTCGGTGGTGGCGGGCGAAGGCACCGCCATGGAGCGTGATTATGATGGCCATGGGGCCAATCACTTTGACGACATGGAAAGCCCGGAAAAAATCGGACGCACCGCAGGCGAGAGGGCCGTCGCCAGACTCAACCCGCGCAAACTCCTGTCGCAAACCGCACCCATCCTGTTTGACAGGCGCGTGGCGACATCACTTGTCAGCCATCTGGTTTCCGCCATCAATGGTGCTGCCATTGCCCGTGGCACCAGTTTCCTGAAAAGCGATTTGGGCAAGCAGATTTTTGCAGACCATTTAACCTTGGTGGATGATCCGCATCGCCAACGGGGCGCAGGTTCACGGCCCTTTGATGGTGAAGGCCTGCCAACCCAACGCCG
>JANONM010000390.1:0-4043 GCA_031420855.1 Hyphomicrobiales bacterium | reverse complement strand
GAAGGCCATGAACTTGTCAACCAGCCACTTCGGCGTCCAGATTCCATAGTCACTGCCGTAGAGAATCTTGTCTGGCCCAAGCCAGAACAGGAGTTCGGAAATGATATGGGCAAAATAGGCTGGCCGTGAATGAATAAAAGGCAATGCCACTGCGAGGCCGGCGTAAACATTGGTTTCCTGGGTGGCAATCCAGCAGAAATCATCAAGCCGCGGCAATCCGCAATGCTCGATGATAAAATTTAAACCTTGGAAGTCGGTTGCGGCGTCATCAACATCCCTCATGTCAAACGCATCGCGGTTGAGTGGCAAGATCGTGGGGCCCTTGTGGATGTGCAAGTTCTTGATGCCGAGCTTTTGGGCTGTTTCAAGAAACGTATAGGAAGCCTTGTCGGTGAGTTTGTAGCCTCTGGACTCACCTTTCCATTCGGCAGTGTAGATTTTGGCACCTGTGATCTTATGCTTCTCCACCATTTCGTGCATATGCTCGAGACCCTTGGCACCGTCGCGCGGATCAAAGGCGGTGTTGAGAATAAAGCGATCAGGATGAGCTTTCTTCATCTCCGCACTGCGTTCCGTGGTGTTGAAGCCGTTGATGTAGAAATCTGTCAGGTAGGTCGGCTGCAAAATTGCCATGTCGTCATAACCGTTGACGAACAGGTCACTGAACATGTTCTCGGCACTGTACTTCTCAAACTTGTCCTTTGGCCAACGCTCTTCAGCAGGGCTCAAGCCGTTATGATAGGCATAAAAGCATTCGATAAACTGCTTGCCATGAACGTTCTTTTGATTGGCGGGACTGGCATCCCAAAAATGGGTGTGGCCGTCGATGACGAATATCTCTTCGCCCTTGGCTGTTCTATACATGAATGTCCTCCCGTTGGATGGCTTGGATTATTTTTGTTCTTGATAGATCGGTGGAACGGCTGCTGGCCGTTCCACCAGGTTTCATTTTCTCAGACGATGTATTCCATCATCTCATTCATATCACCAAAGCAGATGATGGTGTTGTCATCGACCATAACCATGCGGCCATAGTGTGTGGAAGTTGAAATTTCGAACAGATGCGGGGTCATTTCACGACCCAGTTCTTCTGAAATTTCGCTCATCTTGAAAATCATCTTGCCGTCACCGTCGATACGGATCATGGCAGGCATGAATGTCACGGATGTATTTTTGTGACGCCCCATGACAGCGGCGATAGCGCGTGCTTCGACGCTGTCATTCATGGTGACGCCACACTGGAACGATACTGTGTCCTTAAACTCAATGTCTTTCATGGCTTTGAAAATATTGGTGGGTTCTTGCAACATGATTATCTCCTCAGATTCTGTAATTTCAGGTCTTGATGCTGGACTATTTCAGGCTGGCGGGAACTTTTAGATTGAGTTCGGAAGCAATGCCCTTGATGCGGTTCTTGGCACGTTCAAGTGAGTCAGCAAAAGTGACGACCTTGACCCGCGGTTGCGACCAAATGGGTTGCAACTGGTTGGCAGCAGCAAGCGCCAAATCTACATGCTTGGCAAACCATTTGTTGAACAATGTGGTGTTGGCCTTGCCGTGCTCCGGATCCACATCGAGCAAATGGAACAACTCCACAGTATTTGCGAGGTTGCGCTCATAGTCAGCTTCTGCAGCGGAAACCACAGCCGGTGTGATGAAGTCATTTTGGGCGGCAGCCGCCTGCATCAGGAAGCCTGAACGGAACAATTCTCCGACAAGAGGTTCAAACACCAGGTTGGTGGCAAAATACTGTTCGAGATAATCATCTGAACCCATGATGGTTTCAATTGACTTGCGTGTGCCCTGCCAGATTGGATCTTCCATCCAGGCTTTCTTGCCCGCTGCATTGTCGAAGCCTTCAAGATCAAGGCCGATTTCGCTGAGATACAGCGTCAGGTCTTGGGCAAAGCGCAGTTTGTAGGAAGAGTTGGTGAGAATGGCGTTGTTGATCATCTGGGTGTAGCCATAACGCTGGGCTTGCATGGTCGATGTGCCCAAACCAAATTCGGCGTGCTTGTAGGCACCCAAGTGGTTCTGCAAGATTTTCACCCAAGCCTTGTCGAAGCGTGCTGGAGCGCCGGATTTGCGGCCATTTTCGATGGTGTTTTGCACCATGCCACAGATGGTGGATTGGCGTTGATAGTGGGTGCGTTCCCATTCCTGGTCAATGGCGCGGAATTGGTGCCAGTTGGCGCTTTTTGCTGAAGTCCAATCCTTGGAATAGGTCGGTGTGCCATCCGGAAATGAGATGATCCAGTCTTGCAGCAGGTAACGTTCTGGATCGGGTTGAACATCAACTGTCATGTCTTCGTAGTGGCTGGCTTTGCGGCCTTTAGGCTCGAAGTAATTGTACTTACGGCTATCGGAGCCCGGAAAAACGGCTGATCCTGCTGCACCTGATTTAATCGGTGCGGTGGCTTTTTGTGGCTGTGCGCTCATGTTATCCTCCCAAGTGGTTCAGTTGATTTTGCGATGTTCAGGAACGTGCCGTCACCGCGTTGCCGGCGTAAATTTGTCGAAATAGATATGTTCGGGTTCAACCCCATTCATTTGCAGTACTGGCAACAATGCATCGATCATCGGCGTAGGGCCGCAACCGTAGGCATCGATTGTACCGCCCAGTTTTTCTTCACGTAGATGACGCAAGACAACTTCGTGGACAAATCCCGTTTCACCCTCCCACTTGTCTTCATCGGTGGCGTGTGACAGGGCGGGAATGAATTTGAAATCTTCAAGTTTGGCGGCAATGGCCGCCAATTCCGCGAGACAGAAAAGATCGGCGCGGGTGCGAGCGCCGTAAAAAAACCGGATGGGCCGTTGTTCACCGCTGGCAATGTGATCTGACAATATCGACCACAAAGGCGACATGCCTGAACCGCCGCCAATCAGCAGCATCGGTCCTGGGCGGGCTTCGCGCCTGAAGCAGGTGCCATAGGGCCCCTTGGCCAGAATGCGGTCACCAACATTCAACCCGCCATCCAGCAGGGATGAGAATGCGCCGTTTGGATATTTCTTGATGATGAATTTCAGTTGGGTGCCTTCGCCCGGCGCATTTGCCATGGAAAACGCCCGGGTGATGGATTTGTCTGGCAGGGTCAAATCTACATATTGGCCAGCCCAAAATTTCAGCGGCTTCTCAATTTCAATTTCCAGCAACCGGATGTCATGGGTGAGCGCACTGATCTTGACCAACTTGCCTTCAAACTCTTTCACTGCAATTGAACGGCTGAGCAGGTCTTCATCATAATTCAGAAGTTCAACCGTAATGTCGCTGTAGGCGTGGGTGCGACAGAGCAGGACGTGACCAGTTTCACTCTCGTAATCAGGCAAGGCAAATGTCGAATATTTCAGCAGTTCAATATCGCCGTCGACAAGTTTGCATTTGCAGCTGCCACATTGGCCTTCCTTGCAGCCATGCATGAGGGAAATGCCCTGGCGGAATGCCGCATCGAGAACGGTTTCGCCCTCTTCGACTTCCATCTCGATACCGACAGGCTCGAACCGAACTTTATGAACCTGCACTCCAGACATCAATTCAACTTTCAGGACTGTATTTTCAATTTGCTTTTCGGGTCATGGGGACCGCCGGAGCGGCCCCCATTCCTGTGTTCAACTTAGTTACAAGGGTTGATCTTGAAGCCCTTGCGGTATTCAACTGCGGCTGCTTCTTTCTCAGTCGCTGACAACGCCCGGAAGCCACGAAGCGGGCTGCCCAATTGATGTCCCCTGATGTGATCAAGCGTCCACATGTCTTTTTCTTCAAAGCGCAAGTGCGGTTGAGCCACCATGGTCTTGCCGTCGGAACGAACAAAACCCAGGTCTTTCACAGCATCGGCAACATCCCAGCCGTGGTAGCAATCTTCCCACTCACGACGTCCGCTGAAGCGGCCCATGGCAGGGGTGGCGCGTCCTTCGTACTCGGCGGCGAAAGCCACCTTGTGCGTCCAACGGCAACCTTCCGAGCAATAGGTGTAGGTCTTGCCGTCAACTTCGTCGTAGCAGAAGTCTTCACGGATCAGGCAAGGCACCATGCAGCTCCAGCA
>JANONM010000389.1:0-9140 GCA_031420855.1 Hyphomicrobiales bacterium | reverse complement strand
CCGCGCACTGGTGCAGGGAAAGCGGTAAGCCATGGCCATTGAAGTCATCCTGCCCAAAGTTGATATGGACATGTCCACCGGCCGCATTTCCAAGTGGCTGGTTGCTGATGGAGCTGAGGTCAAGAAGGGCGATCCGCTGTTCGAGATCGAGACCGACAAGGCCGCCATGGAAGTCGAATCGCCCGGCACAGGAAAACTTGGACAGATCACCGCCAAGGAAGGTGACGACGTTCCGATTGGCCAAGTCATCGCTTACATTTTTGCCGCTGGTGAAACAGCAACCGAGGTCGTGCAGTCTAAACCTGCAGCACCTGTTGTGGAAACACCTGCCAAAGCAGCTCCCGGTGCCGTAGTTGAAACCAGCACAAGCAGCCCATCCTCCGAAATCCGCGCCACGCCGTTGGCCCGCCGGATGGCGAAGGAAAAAGGTGTTGCATTGGCATCCGTGAAAGGCAGTGGCCCCCAAGGCCGCGTTCTCAGCGCAGACATTGAAGCGCTGGCCGCCAAGCCTGTACCGCCCGTCAGCAAAGTCGCAGTGCCAATTGCATCTGCAACGCCTGCCGAAAATGCTGTAGTGCTTGTGCCGCATGACAGCATGCGAAAAATCATTGCCCGCCGCCTGACCGAGTCGAAGTCAACAGTTCCGCATTTTTATATTTCCGCAGATTGTCGCCTGGATGCGCTTCTGAAACTGCGCGGCGAACTGAACAAGGCAGCGCCCGTGAAAGACGGTGCACCGTCTTACAAGCTTTCGATCAATGACATGGTGATCAAGGCCTGGGCCTTGGCCCTTCGTGATGTGCCCGCCGCCAATGTCTCGTGGACTGATGCTGCCATGCTGCACCATGCCCACGCCGACATCGGCGTTGCAGTATCAATTGAGGGTGGCTTGATCACCCCCATCATCCGAAGCGCAGAGACAAAGTCACTCTCGGCAATTTCCAGCGAGATGAAGGATTTGGCGACCCGTGCAAAAACCCGCAAGCTGAAGTCTGATGAATACAATGGCGGCAGCTCCGCCATCTCCAATCTCGGCATGTTCGGCGTGCGCGACTTCGCCGCCATCATCAATCCGCCGCACGCGACAATCCTCGCGGTGGGCAGTGGCGATCAGCGCGCGGTTGTGGAGAACGGAGCCGTTGTTCCCGCTACAGTCATGACTGTGACGCTCTCGACCGATCATCGTGCTGTTGATGGTGCACTTGGAGCTGAGGTGCTAGCCTGCTTCAAGCGCTATATCGAAAATCCAATCGCAATGCTGGTTTGAAAAATGGCCGACACCAACCGAAGTTCTTGGATGCCACGTTGTCTGAGACATGCCTGGAGTGTTCCTGATGGCTTCCCGTCGCGTCATTCATATGTTGCGCCCGGTAGAATTTGCACACCCATGCCAAGCATGCTCGCCAAATTAGTACTATGATATGACGCATAAGTATGAATATATTGAAAACAATAAACTAAAAAGTTCAGGTCCTGATTGTGTCACTCAGGCGTGGAGATTGAATTTATTCGCCGTTGAAGGTTCATTGCAGCCTGAATTTGGTGCCGGTTGGTTGAATTTCTAGCATGGAAAAGTGAAATCGGCATCGCAAATGACTCTATGCCACCATTTTTACAATGAACATTTCTATTTTTTATTTGACAAATAATCCATGTCGATGCACATTTAGATTAACGAAAAGAAAAATGTCCACTCGGGACGGCTTGACTGATTGCAGTGACTGGGCTGTCCGCGACGGAAAAAGGTGTTGGGAGAACGACGTGAGATTGTTGGAAAACATTGAACCCAAGAAGGTCATGTACTTCTTCGAGGAGCTCAGCGCACGTCATCGCTGCTCACAACACGAAAAGCAGGCCACCGACTGGATCGCCGAGTTCGCCGAGACGCGTGGATTGAAGTACCACCGCGATGCGTTGCAGAACATCATTGTGAAGAAGCCAGGAACGCCAGGCTATGAAAAAGCACCTACAGTCATTCTGCACGGCCATCTCGATATGGTCTGCAAGCTCGCAGATGGCGTGACACATGATTTCGCCACTCAAGGCGTAAAGCTGAAGGTCGACGGCAAATTCATCCGCGCTGAAGGCACGACGCTGGGTGCTGACAATGGTCTTGGCATCTCCTATATGTTGACGCTGCTCGACTCGGACGACATTCCGCATCCGCCGCTCGAGTGTGTGATGACGGCGATGGAAGAGATGGGCAAGGTCGGCGGAGATGGTGTCGATGTCAGCCTGCTCACAGGCAAGCGGATGATTGACTTCAACTGGATTGAGGAAAAGCAGCTGCTCGCTGGTTGCTCAGGCGATGTGTCGTGCCGCATTGATGTGGCAGCCGACTGGCAGTCAGCATCGAAAGATCGCGTCGCACTGCTGTTGGATGTGCGTGGGCTACGTGGCGGACATTGTGAATTTGATATTCACTTCGAGCGCGGAAACGCCATCGTTCTGGTAGGGCGTTTGCTGCGCAAGGCAATGCAAACCGGCGATGTTGAAGTTGCAACAGTTTCCGGCGGCGTACAAAACAATGTAATCCCCGCTGAGGGCAAGGTGTTGATTTGGGTGAAGCCTGATCAGGCTTCAGCCATCGAAAAGGCTGCCAAAGCTTTGGCCGCCGATATCAAAAAAGAATTCCTTGCAGCAGATCCGGATATGCGGATTGAGGTCAAGCGTACAACCGACAAAGTGGAACGCGTTTTCTCCGCCCGTGCAGCAGCCAACCTCGTGCGCACCATCCTTCTGCTTCCCAACGGCGTTCAGACGCAAAACCTCGAAGTCGTCGGCAACTGGGAGACGTCAAACAACATCGGCCTGATGATCACCACCAACAAAGGCGTGGAAATCACCAGCACGATCACCAGTGCAGTCACCTCGCGCAAGCACGCGGTGCTGGACCAGATGATGTTGCTGGCCGATGCGGCAGGCGAAGGCGTCACGGCCAAACAGATTGGTCTCGATGCGCCTGAGTTTCCATGGAATCCGAAATCGCACATGCTCGAGGTGGCGAAACAGAGTTATCAGCGCGTCATGGGCAAGGCACCTGACGTGTTGGTGTCCGTCTGCAGCCTTGAGCTTGGCATGTTCACACAGCGCATCGCTGGCCTCGACACAGTCGGCATTGGCACCAACCTTTATGACCTGCATTCCCCGCGCGAACATATGGACCATACGTCGGCAGCCCGTGTGTGGCCGCTGATCAAGGATGTGATGAAGAGTCTCGACCGATAGTCGCATTGAATATCTCGAATTAGCGAGGCTGCCACTTCAAACAAACGGCAACTTCGTGAAGGCGTGCAGGCAACGACAAACAGCCCGCACGAAAAACAGTCGGAAACTTAACGTTCTACATTGGAGGAAACCATGGAACTGAAACAAACGATATCAACGGCCCGTCGCCGCTTTGGAGCAACTGTTGTTGCTGCCGTCGCCTTGGCTTGCATGGCAGGAACAGCCATTGCAGCCGAATTCAAAAAGGAAGAATGGGTGCTCGTCGCCTCGGTGATCAACACCACCAATCCCTACATGATTTCGAACATCGAAGGTGCCAAGGCGATGTCCGCCAAGCTCGGCATTCCGCTGGAAATCGTCAACTCCAACAACTCTTCACAAACCAGCATCTCGAGCATCCTTGCCGTTCTCGCATCCGGCAAGAAGCCGATCATGTTTGTCAACACTGTGGCAAGCTCTGACGCGCCAACCATCGTTGACGCTGTGGGCAAGGCCGGTGGTTTTGTGACGATCTGGTGGAACAAGCCTGCTGACTATCACCCCGCTGATGTCGGCCCTCACTTTGTCGCCTTCCAGAAGCACCCCGGCGTGTCTTCAGGCCGTTGCGGTGCCAAGGCCATCGGTGATGCACTTGGCGGCAAGGGCGGCGTCGTCATGCTTCCCGGCGTGCAAGACTCAACCACCAGCCAAACCCGCGTTGCGGGCTTTGAAGCCGAGATCAAGGAAAATTATCCTGGCATCAAGATTCTCGATTCGCGTCCTTCGAACTGGGATCCGCAGTTGGGTGCCAAGAACGCACGTGACCTGATCGTGAAATTCGGCAGCGACATCAACGGCGTGTGGGCCGCTGACGATGGCATGCAGATCGGTGCCATGCAGTCATTCGAAAATGCTGGTCTGCTCGACAAGGTCAAGTTCGCTTCGGATGGCCTCTATCCAACGACACTGGAAGACATCAAGTCTGGCCGCGGCGGCAACGCCATTGTCGGTGAAACCTTCCATCGTGGCTACATGGCCTCAGCTGTTGGACTCTACACTGCCTATCTGGCAGCAAGCGGCCAAATGGACCCCGCCACACAGCCCCTGGACAAGCGTGAAAGCCTGTTCAAATTGAGCTGCCTGACACCCGCAAACTACAAGGAATACCTGAAGTACGACGAGCCAGATGCGCCAGCGAAGTTCATCGAACAGCTTGAAAAAGTCGGTCCCTGGGCTGCTGAACCCATGCCTCTGGTCGGCGGCGGTGCGGAAGAAATGCCAAAGTAATATCGGCAACACGTGATATTCTGGCCGGGACCACGCGTCCCGGCCAGAACCTTCTGGCACGACACAGCACTTCAACAACGCAATCCGAGACCACAGCCATGCAATTTGTCTTGCCAAAAGAGTGGAAAGGCCCTGCCGCCCTTATTGCGTCTATCGTCGTGCTCGCCATTGTTTTCACCTTCCTCAATCCGCGATTTGGCAGCCTCGAAAATTTCCGGAACATTCTTTTTCAGGTTGCTGTTCCCTTGATCATCATTGTTGGCACAACCCTTGTCATTCAACTCGGATCAATCGATCTTTCCGTACAAGGCATCATGGGTGCCGCAGGCATGGCGTGGATATTGCTTTCCGCCAACACAAGGCTTGAGACTGACTATGGAATTTGGGCCTGGGTAATCGGCATCGGGATTGGCCTGACACTGGGTCTTCTCGCAGGTGCCCTTCATTCGCTCATTAAAGTACCTTCTTTTGTCGTCACTTTGGGGACATGGTATATTGGTCTTGGCATCGGGATCATTCTCTATGGCGACGCCATGTTGCCCAGCTTGAAAAGCGATGTGCTGATGGCTTGGCCAACGAAACTGACATTGGGATTGCCGAATGCCTTTTGGCTCGCTGCTGTCATTCTTGGCGCGGGGGTTCTGCTCAGTCGCTACACGCATTTTGGTCGTGGTGTGCTGGCAATCGGCAACAGCGAGACTATCGCAAGCAACACCGGCATGCCCGTGCACACCATCAAGATCATCGCATTTACACTGGCTGGGGGCTTGAGCGCACTTGCAGGAATTCTTGCGACCATGCAATTGGGCGCAGGTTCACCTGACCTCGGTTCGGGACAATTGTTCACCGTAATCCCCGCCGCCGTGATTGGCGGCACTGCATTGAGTGGCGGAGAAGGTGGCATCATGCGTTCGGCAGTTGGTGTTTTCCTGTTGATCATGCTGAACAATGGTCTGGTGCTTGCAGGGGTCAATCCCGCCTACCAATCCGGCGTGTTTGGAGCGATTCTGATTGCAGCGATTGTTGCTGTCGCCCGCCCTGATCGCGGCATTCTGAAGATTGAGAAATGATCATGGAAGCGCCCACCGTACTCAAGCTCAAGGATATCAGCCGAACATTCGGCCATGTGAGTGCCGTCAGATCCATCTCGTTGGAAATCAGGCGGGGTGAGGTCATCGGCCTGGTCGGTGAAAATGGTGCTGGTAAATCCACTCTGCTCAAAATACTTTCAGGCGTTGAACAACCTGACTCAGGGACGATGGAAATCAACGGCGTGCCAGTATCGTTCCGCAGCCCGAACGACGCTGTTCGGGCAGGGGTTGGTGTTGTGCATCAGGAACAGTCACTGTTCACCAATTTGACCGTTGCCGAAAACCTCGATCAACGCAATGCTGGCCGCATTGGTTACAAGAATTGGGCACGGGTGAACAACGAATGCGTTGCGGCGCTGAAAAAAATAGGCGTGAGCCTCGACCCGACAACACGCGTTAGTGACCTGTCATTTGTTGATCGCCAAATGGTTGAAATCGCGCGTGCCGTGTCGATTGATCCCAATATGACGGGCACTCCCTTGATCATTCTGGATGAACCAACAGCCGTACTGGAACAAACGGAAACCGCCGTGCTGGAACGCGAAATCCGCAAACTCAAAGAAATCGCCAGCGTCATTTTTGTCTCGCACCGCCTGGATGAGATCATGCGGATTTGTGACCGCGTTGTTGTATTGCGTAGTGGCAAGATTGTCAGCGACAAAAAGACCAGCGAAGTGACGAAGGAAGACCTGTTCCGGGATATGGCTGGTGGCGTTTCCCAAACCGCCCATGCCATCCGAAAGCGTTTGCCCGAAGGCGCAAAACCCGCAATCGAAGTACATGAGCTTGCCCGCAAAGGCAAATTCAAGAACATTTCTTTCACAGCTCGTCCGGGTGAGATCATCGCACTCGTCGGTTCCAATGCATCCGGTCGCGAAGCCGTGGCGCGCGCCATATTTGGTGCTGAAACCTATGATGCAGGCACAATCGGCGTGAAGGGCAAACGGGTTTTGCGCTGGTCAATCAGGAAGGCCGTTCAAGCTGGGCTTGCCTACCTTCCGGCAGAACGCAAGGTTGAGGGCATGATTGCCGGATTCTCTGCAACGCGCAATATTGCGCTTGTCTATCAGGGTGACGGTGCTTCCGGCCCGTTTCTCAAACTCAGAAAATTGGCAGAAGCCGCGCAAGGCTGGTTTGACCGGCTGGAAGTGCGGCCGAACACTATTTCGCGGCCGCTCATCAATTTCTCCGGCGGTAACCAGCAAAAAATCGTTTTGGCAAAGTGGTTGAACTCACCATACACAGATGTATTGTTGCTTGATCATCCCTTGCGTGGTCTTGATGTGGGCGCAGCGCAAACTGTCAACGCGGAGATCGTCAAGGCATGCGAAAATGGTGCTGCTGTCATTTTGATTCCAGACACGATCGAGGAGGCACTTGAAATGGCTGACGAGATCATTGTGATGCGCGATGGCGGGGTTTCGGCGCGCCATGACATGCGAAAGACGAACAACTTGACCGTTCAAGACATTGTGGCTGATATGGTATGATCGACATGACAGAAAAATCTTTCGAAAAAGCAAGTACACCGGGCATCAGCGAAAGCGAATCTGCAGTGATCAGATTTGGTCAGAAGATCGCCTGGAGCGCACTGGCACCACCATTGGTGTTCATTGCGATGTTGCTCGGCGTTTCAATTCTGAACTCGAACTATCTTGGCCCCCTTGGCATTTCCATCGCCACTGCAACGGCGGCTCCGATCATGTTTCTGGCACTTGGTCAATCGATGGTGTTGAACATTGGTTCGATTGACTTGTCGAACGCGGCGATTGCGCTTCTGGGTGCGCTTATGCTGGCGCTGGCACTGCCACCGCTTGGCGTTGGGGCGTTTGTCTTGATCCTCTTGCTGGTCACAATAATCGGCGCAATCAATGGTGCGATCATCGGTTATGCCCAGGTGCCATCTTTCGCACTCACACTTGGAACACTTGCCATTCTGCAAACCGCGGCACTCGTCGTGAGTGGTGCGGACACCATCTACGTGAGCGAAAATCGCGAACTTGTTTCGGTGTTGTTTGAAAAACAGATACTCAACGCGCCGCTGACGTTTTGGATCGGTATTTTGACTGCTGTCATCTTGTGGGTGGTATTGCGCTACACCATTCTGGGCCAGAACATGACCGCAATGGGCAAGAATGAACTCGGTGCAACGCTTTCCGCAGTGCCAACGCGCCGGGTTCGGATCATCACCTATGCGCTTTCAGGTTTCATGGGCGGGCTTGCTGGTCTCAGCATTGTGGCGCAGGCGGGATCGGCATCCGCCAGCGGACTTGGCAGCGATTTGCTGCTGCCCGGCATTGCCGCTGCCTTGATCGGTGGCACGTCGATTTCGGGCGGCCAAACCAATCCGCTGAACGTCGTATTTGGGGGCTTGACAGTTGGCTTCGTGCCCATCGCCATTCAGGCCATGGGACTGGGTGCCCAGGCACAGAGCCTGGTCTACGGCATCTTTATCATTCTGGTTGTCGCGCTTACCACGGTGCGTTCGCGGGATTCAATCATAAAGTAATTCGCGGTGTATTCGAGACTGGCGATTCGGTCAGTCGCTGGAGTTCGAACTTTTCCGGCCGGTTTTTGCGTCGGGAATGACAAGCGTTAGAGTGCAATGGGAATTGGGCTCATTGAACGAATAATGAAAGAAGCGCCGGGTTGTAAAATACATGTTGCCCCGATTATTCACGAAGATGTGGGGAAATGTGCAGCTTACCGATCGGGCGGTGCTAGCAGGGGCTTTCAGAATGACGGTCAGGGAAATGCCGGGCAGGTTCATGTTGGTGCGCGAAGCCCTATCATGAAGAACGACAGCGTTTACGCGAAGCAAACCTTTGGCCAGAAAACCGGGTTCGGGCGTTCGACGGCGCTGCTTGTCGTCGATTTCGTCAATGGGTTTGTCGATCCGGAGATTTTAGGCGGCGGCAACATTGCGGATGCAGTGAAAGCCACTGTGCCGCTCCTTGATTTTTTCCGCGTGCGGCAGCGCCCGGTGATTTTCACCCGCATTGTTTACGCTGACGATGCATCAGACGCGGGTGTTTGGTGCCAAAAAGTGCCACGGCTGCGGGAGTTGAAGGAAGCGTCTCATGCCAGCCAGGTGGTCAAGGACTTGGCGCCACGTAAAGGCGAAATCATTGTCAGGAAAACCCAGGCCTCGGCCTTTTTCGGAACTGCCTTGAGCAGCATTTTGATCTCGAAAGGCATCGACACGCTGGTTGTTGCCGGTGCCACGACAAGTGGTTGTGTCCGCGCCAGTGTGATTGACGCCATGAGCTGGAATTTCCTGACCATTGTCGCGCAAGACTGCGTCGGCGACCGGGCACTGGGGCCGCACGAGGCCAACCTTTTTGACATGGGGCAGAAGTACGCAGACCTGCTGACAGCGCGCGAGGTTATCGCAGCGCTGTCAGAACCAGCCTGAGATCAGACACCAATCGGCATGTACTCAGCCGAACGTGTCACAGCGCGTGGTGCGGTGAGTTCCTTCCAGGTTGAAAGCGCCTTGCTGACGGCCGGGAAGGGCTTGCGTGAAATGAACTTGCCGCGACCTGGCCGCGGCTG
>JANONM010000388.1:0-13241 GCA_031420855.1 Hyphomicrobiales bacterium | reverse complement strand
TTGACCACCCGAAAGTTCTCCAGCGTGCTGTTTCAGTTTCGACCGAAGGTCCGGGAACAGCGTTAGAATTCTTTCTTCAACGGCGCGCCGGTCTTTTGGGGCTGCGGCATACGTCCCTATGTCGAGATTTTCTGCAACGGTCAGCGATGGAAATACATTGCGGCTTTGCGGCACAGCCGAAATGCCCCGTGGCACCAGATGTGAGGTGGGGCGTCCCGTGATGTCATCGCCCTCAAACGTGATCTGTCCGGCAGAAATTCGGGTCAGGGAAAACACCGATTTCAACAGGGTGGATTTCCCCGCACCATTGGGACCGATGATCACCGCCACGCTCAGGGCATCGACGTCAAGGTTAATGTTTTCAATGATCGGCACGCGGTCATAACCCGCCGTCAGGCCGCGCACCGAAAGAAGCACACTCATGCTTTCCTCTCATACTTGCCACCACCGAAATAGGCATCGACCACCCGCTCATCGGCCCTGACTTCAGCCACGGTGCCTTCTGCCAGAAGTGATCCCTGCGCCATGACAAAAACCCGGTCACAAAGTTTTGAAACAAAATCCAGATCATGCTCAATCAGTGCAAAGGTGAGGCCACGTTCCAGGTTCAGCAGTTTGATCTTCTCCGCGATTTTGGACAGCAGGGAGCGATTGATGCCAGCGCCCACTTCATCCAGCAGAATGACATTGGGTTTGCGCATCAAGGCGCGGCCAAGTTCCAACAATTTCTTTTGCCCGCCCGAGAGATTGCCGGCTTTTTCAGAACCGACTTTTTCAATTTCCAGAAAAGCCATGGTATCAAGGGCCGTGTTGTAAATGGCATTCTCTTCCACGCGAAATGACTGCCGCCGGAAGATGGCGTTCAACACATTCTCGCCAACCGGCTGAGATGCCGCAGCCATGAGATTTTCGAGAACTGTCAGGCGCGAAAACTCCTGCGGAATTTGAAACGTTCGCGCCAGACCAAGGGCTGCCCTTTGATGCGGCTTCAAGTTTGTGATCGCGCCGCCAGAAAGAAAAACCTGTCCCGTTGAAGGCGCGACATGTCCTGCGATAACATTGAACAACGTGGTTTTGCCAGCACCATTCGGACCAATCAATCCCGTAATGCGCCCAGCCGGAATTTCCAGACTGACATTGTCAACAGCCTTAAGTCCGCCAAAGCTGACGGAGATATTGGCGACCTTGATCATCGGTGGTTTCCCTTTCCGTTTGGTCCAGGCTATCGCGTAGGGCCAAAGGGACCTCATCCGCCCCGTTGGGGCACCTTCTCCATCTGCGATGGAGAAGGGACATTGTTTGAGACCTGTCCCTTCTCCACGCTTCATCGTGGAGAAGGTGGCCGAAGGCCGGATGAGGTCCCTTTGGTCACCAGCGATAGCCCTTCCCGTGAAACCGGAGAAGGAACACTTGCTTACTGCATGATGGCCGTTTGCTTGTATTTGTCGCCATCAACAACGAACCTGCCGATAAAGCCCACGACATCGCCATTGGCATCAAAGTCATAGGCTCCGCCTGCACCGTCATAGTCGATGTCTTTGCCAGCCTTGATCAAGGCCTTGGCTTTGGCCCATTCACCGGGTCCAACTTTTTCGCCGGGCGCCGAAGCTACTTCACGCAAGGCTGCTGCGATCTTGGTCTTGTCGGATGATCCGGCTTTTTCGATGGCCAGCAATGTCAGGAACGTTGCATCATAGGTCTGGTCAACAAAGGCCTTGTCAGCGCCGTCTTTGTATTCGGCGTTGAAAAGCTCATGCAGGGTTTTTTGGGCGGGATTATCAGCAGGAGAGGTTGGCGAAGAGAAGAACGAGGTTTTCAGGGCATCGGCTCCCACGGCCTTGATCAAGGCTTCATCGCGCAATCCATCAGTGCCGATGAAGCGGGTGAACAACCCGCCTTCAATTGATTGCTTGACGATGGTGCCACCGGAATCGCCCGCATAGGCCACAACCACCAGCGCCTCTGCGCCACTTTTTGACAGCGTTGCCAATTCCGAACGATAGGAGTTTTTCTTTTCCTCGTGTTTGGCTTCCGCCACCACTTCACCACCCGCTGCCTTGTAGGCAGCAATGAAGGCCTGGCCAATGCCCACGCCATAGTCATTGTTGACATAGGTCACGGCAACTTTCTTGATGCCTTCTGCCAACACCATCTTGGCCAGAACATCGCCCTGATAATTGTCTGACGGGACCAGCCGGTAGAGCAGGTCATTGTCCTTGATGCCTGTCATGGCGGGCGAGGTTGCCGTTGGTGAAAGCATGACGACACCAGCGGGAATGGCAGCGGCCTCGGCAGCGGCAATCGTTGTGCCCGACATGAAGGCACCCATGATCACCGGAACATTTTCAATGTTGACAAGCTTGCCCGCAGCATCGACAGAACCCTGGGCCGAACCCGTCGTGTCGCCATAAACAGCGACAGCCCTGCCATCCAGCAAGCCGCCTTGCTCATTGACGTGCTTGAATGCGAGATCGGCCGAATTTTGGATGGGCGGAATAAAGCTGGCAATCGGCCCGGTGATATCCATGAGAACACCGACCTTGGTATCAGCCGCCATGACAAGCGAGCTTGATCCCAAAAGTGCGATTGTTGCCATTGCGACGATGGTTGTTTTCATGTGGTGGCTCCCTGTGAATGCGTTCTGTGAACTTGTTGATGGCGGACTGTTCCAACCTTGCGCACCATGTAGACACAAAAACAACGGGAACTCAATTGGATACGTGGGGCGGATCAAGGCACGCTCTGTGTTTCAAACTCACCCGGCAACGTCACCTCCATCAGTTCCAAATCCCGGGACACTTCACTGTATCGTGTCAACATCCTAGGCGGCACGACAAAAGCATCTCCGGCTGACAGGCGGTAAGGTGGCTTGCCTTCGCCTTCGAGAGTCATGGCACCTGCCACCACGAAATTGAACAGAATATCGCTGCTGTGTTTGGTCCATGGAAATTCTGCTGACACTGGCCTTGCCACCATCACAGACGCCACCCCCTTGGTGTTGGCGTTGATGGTGGTGTCACGGGCTTCAAAGCCGGGGATGCGGAAGGGCTTAAACACGCCGTCCTTGGCCAGACTGTGCACAAAGCGCTGTCCCTCCCATTCGCGGTTCGGCCGTGACACTGGCGTGGGCAACGTCATGCTGTGGTCAATCTCGGTGATGTGCTCTGCGGGCACACCAATTTCAATCACCTCGATTCCATCTGCGGCCATCAGAACCTTGTGGCGAATGCCGGGCGGTTGAATGAAGCAATCACCAGCGTGAAGACGCCGGATGCCACCCTGGTCTTCATACAGCACATCGACCCAGCCTTTGATGCAGAAGATCAGTTGAAAGCCAACCTTGTGGAAATGCACCATGTCCGGCACCGGACCGTCGGGCACCCGGATGTGCGATGCAATCATCGCCCCACCGAGACGCGACGGCACCAGATCACGATACTCCATGCCAGCCCGGCCAATGATCCATGGCGCCTGGTCGGCGAGGCGGCGCACCACAAAGGCATGCTCGGTTGGTGGCAGCACCAGAGGCGGGTTCAACGCATCAATCTCGATCCGCGTGCCATTGGGCGCTGTCAACTGGCGTAGACCATCAGCAAAACCATCCGGATTTTCCGTGAGTATGCGCAGTGTTCCCGGATTTTCTGACGCACCCTTTTGCAGCCGGATGCGCAAGCCATGGCCCGACAGCACAGCGACTTCCGGATTGTCGGCCGGGTAAATCATGTCGAGCTGCATCTTCAGTCGCTTGGTAAAGAACGGCAAATCATCGTGCAGATCTTGCGTGGGTAGCCGAACTTCGGCACAGGTTTTGTCGGTCATGGTATTGTCTCGATTGGTTTGTGGTTATTATCACTAGCCCAGATTTTGCAGATCGAATAGGTTGCTGGTTTGAAAGCGCCCCATGCGGAGATCGGTGGAAACCCAATGACAGACGACGGCAGCGGCTATTTCCTGTATCACTCAATTGGCCAATATCCCGGCAAGGCCGCTGACCTGCAAGCCGCAATGACCGAACTCGCCGAGGTTTGGGGAACACCCAACGACCAGCAATGGGGTTACCTGTTCCAACAACGCGCCCGCTTTATCGACCTATGGCGCAAGCTGATTGAAGCACCTGCGGGAACCTTGACAAGTTGTGAAAACGTCACCCAAGCCCTCCACACTTTCATGACATCGCTGCCCAAAAAGCTTTTGCATGGGAAGCGCGTGCTGGTGGCGGCTGATTGTTTTCCGTCCAATCACTTTCTTCTGGCGGGCCTCAGTGAGCGGCTTGGCTTTACGCTTGAGACGGTTGCTTTGCGCCAGGGGGCTTCCTATGTCGCCGACGAAGACATGCTTGCGCTCTGGGACAGGGATGTGGCCGTGGCGCTCATCACCTGGGTGAGTTCAACCAGTTCGCATCGCGTCAACCTCTCGTCCCTTGTCGAACATGGCAAGGCCAGGGGCAGCATTGTCGGCATCGATATTACGCAGGCCGCAGGTCTGTTGCCGTTCAGTGTCAATGCACCGCGCGCCGATTTTGTAATTTCCACCAGCCTGAAATGGATGTGCGGCACACCGGGTGCAGGGGTGCTGTATGTTGAAGAAAACCTGTTGCAAGACTGCCAACCTGAACTCCGGGGATGGTTCAGCCAGGACAATCCATTCTCATGGGATCTCGAAAAGTTTCAATTGGCACCAGACATCAGACGTTTTGACAATGGCACGCCCGGCATGATGGCGGCGGCAGCGTCCGTGCCTGCGCTGGAATGGCACGCGCGGCAAGATTCATCCGCGATGATAATGCATAACCGTCGTCTCAGTGATCGCCTGACCGCAATTGCCGACGAAAACGATCTCTCGGTAATCAGCCCACGTGCAGAAGCCGAACGCGGCGGCAGCATAATGATCAAATTGCCTGACAAACTGTCTGCCCGTGGCGTGCTGCAAGAACTTGGGCAGCATGGTGTTGTGGCCGATGCCAGGGGCCAAATTCTGCGTTTCTCACCCGGCCCACTAACAACTGACGCTGGCGTTGAGTTGGTTGGTGAAGGACTTCGGGCACTCAAAAAATCTTGAGTACATCGAAGAAACTGCGCTAGGTCGCGACAGCCAATTGTCACGATGGACACCCCCGTGATGTCTTTTCACTTCCGTGATGCTTTTGGGGATTTCCACATCATCCCCGTCAGAAAACAGGTTTGAGTTGCAGGTTTGGAAACCTTGGGCCGGACTGTGCCGACTGCATTGACGCCCATTGGAACTAATTTTACGCCCATTGGAACCAATTGGACACTTGTTCGTTCCAGTTTGGAATGGCTGCGTCCATTCGCTTTGCGGGAAATTCAAAGAGTAGGATTGTAACATGAATGGTATCATCTACCTCGTAGGTTTGGTCGTCGTTGTCATGTTTGTTCTCAGCATGCTGGGACTGCGCTGATGACACATGCTTCAATGACGCCTGCACACACCCCTTACACGCACATCCCTGACACAGCAGCGTCAGAGGAAAGTGAGTTGCGCAGCGGATCCTACGTGGATTGGTCTTGTGCGCTCGGTGGCGCAACACTTGCAGCGGCCATTTCTTCACTGCTCTTCGCCTTCGGGTCGGGCTTGGGGCTCTCCTTGCTATCGCCTTGGCCAGCAGAACGCATGAACGGTACATTGTTTGGCATCATTATGATTGTTTGGACGGTGTTTGTACCATTGCTGTCGTTCGCGCTTGGCGGTTATTTTGCTGGGCGCTTGCGGCGTCCCTGGCAGAACATTGTCACTGACGAAGTCGCTTTCCGCGACGCAGCCCACGGTGCGCTTGTATGGGCTGCCAGTATTGTTATCGGCGCTGTGTTGCTGGCAATGCTGGCATCCGGCGCTGCCAATGTGGCTGGTTCCGCTTTGACGTCTGGTGCCAACATGACGTCGGGCCCTGTCATGTCCCGCATGGTTGATGATCTGTTCCGCTCGGAAAAACCAATGGATGATGCGATGCGGGCGACGCGTGAAGAGGCCCAACGCCTGGTTGGCACTACAGGTGCTGTAACGCTTTCCCCGGCTGATCAGTCTTATCTCTCCGGTCTTGTTGCCAGAACAACCGGGCTGCCGGCGGCAGAGGCGGAACAACGGGTAACCGGGGTGTTGGCGCAATCACGCGCCACCGCTGAAACCGCGCGCAAGGTCGGCATTGTCGCCGCTTTCTTTGCCGCTGCAACGATGTTGATGGGTCTCGCCGTTGCATGGTTTGCCGCGAAAAAGGGCGGTGAGGATCGTGACAAAACTTTTGCAAGGCTCCAGCGTTACCCCCCGAATGCAGGAGTCTAACTTGAGTGGCTGGCACACACTGTTCAGATAGTGCGCCAGCCGCTCTTTTTTCGGCAGTTCCAAGTATTGGAATTGGTTGCATTTCCACACGCGGGTCATTGGTTCCTGTTGACACGGCGATCATTGAAAAGGCAAATCTGGTTTGTAGAACAGTCAAAAGACAACAAGGTTTACAGGATAAAGTGGCAAGCTTGCATCACGACAAACAAGCATTTGGAAAATCATTTGCAGTGAGAAATGCAAACTTGGGTGAGGGCACTGAAAGTTGGCGAAACCGTGTGTGGCAGGCACGGCCGGGCACGTTGCAACTTGTGATGTTTTATGTGGCCTATGTTCTTGCTGGCGGCTTTAGCCAAGGGCTGGCCATCATTCCAGGAATATCGATTGTCTTTTGGCCCCCTGCCGGAATTTTTGCGGCAACGCTGCTTCTCACGCGCCCGCAGACCTGGCCTTGGTGGATAGTCATCGGATACCTCGCCGAACTCACCTGCAATGCCGTCTGGTTCCATAATGCCATTGCCTTGGCCCTGATCTATTACGTCGCCAATGCCTTGACGGCGATCACAGCTGCAAGCCTGATCACCAGGTTCACGGATAAACCCTACCGCTTTGAAAGCCCAAAGGACGTGGCGGCTCTGATTGTGCTTGGGTCGGGCGTGGCTCCCCTTGTCAGTGCGACCATGATCGCCGCTACGGTTGCATGGCTTGGGAAGACCGCGTTTTGGACTGCCTGGCCGTTGGTATGGCTCGGCGATGGTTCAGGCCTTCTGGTTTCAATGCCTCTGACGCTTTTGGCTATCCAGGTCTGGCGTGACAAAACAAAAATCAAAATGGCGCACCTTATCCCTGCGGTGGGACTGGGCGTTGCACTCCTCGCCATTGCCGTGCTGGCCTATCAGGGAACACTGCCGACGGTCTATCTGATGATACCGGTTCTGTTGTGGATCGCGGCCCGTTACCAATTCAAGGGCACTGCCGTTGCTCTGGCCGCGGTGACGCTGGTGGCGGCATTCTTCACCACGGGAAGGACCGGGATTTTTGCAGGCGATCCTGCGCTGCTTTTCCAGAAAATGGTAGGGCTCCAGGCTTTTCTGGCAGTGTCAGCAATTTTGGGACTTGTTGTTGCAACGCTTTCGCACCAGCACCAAAGCGTGAAAGCGGATTTGCGGTTCACGTCAATCACCCCGGAGATTTCGAAAGAGTCCACTGTTCTATTGTCCCGAATCTGCGGCTTGCTGGTGACGGTGCTTGGCGTTTTCGTGCTGGTGGGATGGGCGTTCGGGCTCGACGCGGTAAAGTCGGCAGGCACAGGCCTTGCGACGTTGAAGGTCAATACGGCGCTGTGCTTCATTGCCCTTGGCGTGGCGTTAGCCTATTTGAGCCGCACGAAGACAGGCGCACATCCAAACGCATTGGCAACCGGTGCAGCCCTCTTCGCCTTGGCCATTTCATTGGCGACGCTTGCCGAATACGCCTTTGGCGTCAGCTCGGGACTCGATCAGATTCTGTTCCTTGACGATGCCTCCACACTCGATCCGGGCCGCATGCCGCCAGCAACAGCGGGAGCGTTTTTTGCAGCGAGCCTGGCACTGCTGATGCCACGGCTTTCGGCCGATCATTTCAATGCCCAAAGTCTGCTGTGGGGCTTGGTGTTGACTGTCGCGGCGGCGGCCCTGGCCGGATACGCCATAGACGTCAAAGCGTTGTATCAAATCGGTGTCTACAACAGCATGGCGCTTCACACCGCAACAGGATTTGCCGTTCTGGCGATGGGCGGTTTGGCACTGAGTTGGCCCCGCAAACAAATTGGTGAGCTTTTGGCGGTCGGCGCGGTGGGGGATGGCGCAAGCCGCTATTTCTTTGCTGCGGTACTCGTACTATTTGCCGCCTGGCTGCGCTTTGTACTGGGCGCGTTGACTGGCCTCAGCCTGTCCTATGTCACCTTCTATCCGGCGGTCATGCTGGTGGCACTGCTGGCAGGCTGGCGGGCCGGCATATTCGCAACGATATTTTCGGCACTCACCGCCAGCTATTATTTTGTCACCCCGCTTGGCTTTTTTTCGCTCAGCTCCGGAGATTTTACAGGACTCGTGTTCTTCGCTCTCACCGGATTTGCAGTAAGTTACCTTGCCGATCAATGGGTGAAGCTCTACGACCGCACCGTCGCGGAACGCGATCACCTTGACAGGCTCGTCGACGAACGGACGACCGCCCTTAGGCAAACCAACAGACAGTTAAGACTGGCGCTTTCAGCCGCCAAAATGACAGCTTGGCATTTCGCGCCAGGAAGTGGAGTGGTCACACTGACCGACAATGCGGCTGATGCACTGGACTTGCCGTCACTAGGCACCATACGCAAAGCTGACGACGGCGATGCGTTGATCCATCCGGATGACAGGGAAATTCACCGTGCAAAAGTGGACGGGGCACTGGCGGCCAAGGGCAGTTATGTAATCCAGTATCGCGTGGAGCATGATGACAAGATCATCTGGATGGAGGAACATGCCCATACTGTCACTGATCCTGATACGCAACTTACAGAACTTGTCGGCATCACTGCCAATATCTCGGCGCGCAAACAGATCGAGGAAGCCCTGAGGGCAAGCGAGGAGCTGAATCGCTGCACGTTGCAGGCGCTGCCCGCGCATATCGCCGTCATTGATGGGGCGGGCCGAATCGTCGCGGTAAACCAGGCCTGGAGCGAATTTGCAGTCAACAACGCAGCCGAAGGCTGCGCGATCTCAACGGTGGGCACCAGTTATCTCGATGTCTGCCGACGCTCCTTTGCCGAAGATGGCGAGGCCGCGCAAGCGCTTGCAGGCATCGAAGCCGTGCTCGCTGGCACGGCGCGGCAATTCGCCATGGAGTACGCCTGCCATGGCCCGCTGGAGCAAAGATGGTTTCTCATGATCGCCGCGCCGTTCCACAGCGACAGTCAGCGCGGAGCGGTCATTTCGCACCTCAACATCACCGACCGCAAGCAGGCCGAGATAGCCATGCGGACAAGCGAAAAGTTTAGCCGCAGCGTTCTCGAGGCTAGTCCGGATTGCGTCAAGGTCATGACGGCGGAGGGCAGAATCGAATTCATGAATGGCAATGGCCGGACGCAATTGGAGGTCGACGACGCCGACTTTTGCATCGGTGCACAATGGAGTTCATTCTGGCCGGAGGAAACCCGGAAAACCGTGGAGAACGCGCTTGATGCCGCTAGGAACGGTGCTGAAACTCATTTTGAAGCCTTTTGCCCGACGCTGAAGGGAACGCCAAAATGGTGGGATGTCGCCGTCAGCCCTGTCTTTGATACGGATAGCCACTGTCATCGCATCATCTCGGTTTCCCGCGATATCTCGGCCCGCAAGTGGACGGAGGAGGCACTCAAAACCAGCCTCGAACGGCTGGAAACAGCGGAATATGCCACCAACGCACTGAACTATGACACCAGGGGCAGTGCGGTATGGCGTGGCCCCGGTTTAACGCGTGTGCTGGGCTGGCAGCAGGAGGAAGTGCCAGCCACGGTCGACGGCTGGCTCAGCCTTGTGCACCCCGATGACCTGCCGCAGGCGAAAGCCGTGGAGGTCATGCCGTCCAACGATGGTGAATGCCGCTTTGCCTACGAATACCGCGCGCGCCATAAGGACGGCCATTATGTCTGGCTCATGGACCGGGGAAGCAAGGAGCGTGACGCTGCGGGAAACGTCACGGGAGTTGTGGGCGCAAGCTTTGATATTACCAGCCGCAAACAAACGGAAGAAGCTTTGCGTAAAAGCGAGCGCAGTCTGACCGCCGTGTTTGACGCCCTGCCGCTTGGCGTGGCGTTGATCGACCCGAACGGAATGCCGCTGATCGCCAACGAAGTCTTCAAGCGCTATGTGCCGGAGATCATCCCCTCCCGCGACGAGAAGCGTTCTCACCTGTGGGAGGCCTATGACGGGGAGGGTCGGCGCATCGAGCAGCGTGACTACCCGGGCGCCCGCGCCCTGCGCGGCGAGCGGGTATGGCCTGGCCAAGAGGTCCTGTTTCACGGCGACTTCCAGCGCGGGCCGATGTGGGCCCGGGTTGCGGCTCTGCCGATTCGAGACGAAGCGGGAGAAATTGTGGGCGCGACGGCCGTTATTTCCGATATCGATCAGGAGAAGCGCGCCAGTGATGGCTTGCGCGACAGCGAAGCGAGATTCACGCGCGCCAGCGAACTCGCGCGATTTGGCGCTTATACATTCGATGTTGCAGCAGGGCGCGGCACGTGGTCACCGAGCTTCTGGTCCATGATGGGACGGGAAAATGTTTCAGAGATTTCGCTTGAGACATTCTTGGAATTTGTCCATCCGGATGATCGCAGGCGCGTGAGTGATTCTGTATCCGCCGTTATAAGCAGAATCGGGCCCTACGAGGCTGAATACCGACTCACGGGGGATGATGGAGCGGAAATATGGGTCATGGACCGGGGCGAGGCGACGGGTCCGCTTGACCAGAAGACCGGTTTGGCTGCCCGCACCTCTGGCATGGTGCTCGACATCTCCGAGCGCAAACGGAACGAACAGCACCAGACGTTGCTGATGAATGAACTGAACCACCGGGTAAAAAATACGCTGGCCACCGTCCAGTCCATGGCGTCGCAAACCTTGCGCACAAGTCCGAGTTTGTCGGAGGCCAAGACACGCTTCGAAGCCAGGCTGTTGTCGCTGTCCAAGGCGCATGACGTGCTGACCCGTGAAAAATGGGATAGTGCGCCGCTGGCCGATATCGTGGAGCGCGCCATCTTTCCCTACCGGGGATCGACGCGGCATCAGTTTGTCTTGGGTGGGCCAGACATCAGGGTTCCCCCCCAGATGGCACTCGCATTCTCCATGACACTGCATGAATTGTGTACCAACGCTGTGAAGTATGGCGCCTTGTCGAAGGATACGGGCAGCGTGGAAATTGTCTGGAGCCTTTCGGGGCGTGTAAAGTCCAAACCTGTTCTCAAGTTGCGCTGGAGGGAAAAAGGTGGTCCACCTGTTAAACTGCCTGCCACAAGAGGTTTTGGCACAAAGCTCATCGAGCGAAGTCTGGCGAGCGATCTCGGCGGCGATGTCAAGATGACTTTTGCCAAGAAGGGTTTCACCTGCCTGATCACGACCTTGTTGGAAAACCCGGTCGGCAATTCCCAGCCGAAACTCCGCCTCAAAAAGTAAAGTAAATGGAGCTAGTTACATGGCCAATCATTGCAGACTCACAGGGCAAGTCAGTTGATGACAACCAATATCGATCTGACAGGTACAAGGGTCCTCGTCGTCGAAGACGAACCGTTGATTTCGATGTTCATTGAGGATGCCCTGGCCGATCTTGGATGTGAAACGGTTGCCATTGTCTCCAACTTGACTGAGGCCATGACAAAGGCTGCCGAGTTGCAATATGACATCGTCATGCTGGATGTGAACCTGGGTGGCAAACAGACATTCAAACTGGCGGAATTCTTGTGCGAGAGACACCTGCCCTTCATTTTTTCCACGGGTTATGGAAGCATTGGTATTCCATCGCATTTGCAACACGTCCCCGTCTTGCATAAGCCGTTTCAAGAAAGCGAACTCCGGGAAAAACTTCAAACTGCTCTGGCTGCCAGAAGATCGTGAATACACACCCTTGCACCTGCTGGCCGGGCAGCATCATCAAACACCAAGTCAGTGCGGCTCAGGGCCAGCGGGCGCCAACTCCAGTGACGCCGCATTTGCGGCAAACCAGCATCAAAAAAAACCGAACAGGTAAAGGCCGATAATCACTGGAATCGGGATCCCGACCAACCACAAGAGAGCTCCACGCATTTTTCAAATTCCTTCTTCAAAAAAACCAACTGTCTTGAAAAACGCATTGCATGGTCTTTGGTTCCGCCCTGAAACCCAACTTGAAGTGCAATCACCTGCTTGGCGAAGAGCGCACTACTGTCCGGGGAAAGCTTGGTGCTGTGAAGAAAACGTGACGTATTGTTGATTTCCTGAATTTTGAAGAATCTGGCTTAGAAACCCGTTACTCGAAAAACCCGTCATTCCAAACGCCCGCCCTTCGCGGGCGATTTGGAACCCCGCTTTGCCGACAACAAGCACAACCCGTTGAAAGAAAGCGGGGTTCCAGCTCGCGCTCCGCAAGGGCTACGCTTGGCTGGAAAGACGATTGTTGGGGAGTTGTGGCAACCCAGCATTTTCCCCGGACAGTAATGCGAAACACGGGAACCATTCACCCACGTGAAAGTTTCATCAGGTGAACACTGACGTTTCACCTGGAGACCTGACATGACTCATTCATCTGAACACCGGTTGCACGAGTTGCTGGAAGGGTTTGATACGGCAATGCTGGTTACTCATGGAGCTAACGGCTCGATCAACGCGCGCCCCATGGGCGTTGCAGAAATGTCGAAGTCGGGTGAACTTTACTTTGTGACGTCGGCACCGTCGGCCAAGGTCAGGGAAATCCAGAATGACTCGGACGTCACGCTGATATTTCAAAGTAACAAGACATTCGTTTCACTGAATGGAACTGCCGTTGTCGTGAAGGACGCTGCGCTTGTTGAGAGACTTTGGTCGGAGGCTTGGAAGTTGTGGTTTCCAGAAGGCAAAACTGACCCATCAATTCGCTTGCTGAGAATTTCGCCTGTCGATGCCGAGTATTGGGACAACTCGGGAATGCAGGGCATAAGTTATGCATTTGAAGCAGCAAAGGCCTATATCAAAGGCATGACTCCTGATGTGCCTGACAAGCAACATGGAAAAATTTTGCTCTGATCGACTGGCTTGAAGCGTTCATCGTCGGTATCAACAATTCCTTGGACATGTTTCACTCCTTGGTTGGCTCATCCTTAAAAAACGGGAGGAGCTTCAATGTGAGGAACGTGAACAATGCGATGGTTGCTGCAACATCGAAACTCCCGAGTCCAACAGCCGTGCCGATGGCACCTGTGGCCCAAATGCTGGCCG
>JANONM010000387.1:0-16264 GCA_031420855.1 Hyphomicrobiales bacterium | reverse complement strand
GATTGATGGATGTGCATGGCAGAACCCGGTTCATTGGCATGGGGCTTGGCCATGAACGTCGCAAACATGTCGTGCTTCAATGCGGCCTCACGCACCGTGCGCTTGAACAGGAAAACCTGATCCGCCAATTCCAGCGGATCGCCATGGTTGAAGTTGATCTCGAGTTGGGCCGGACCACTTTCATGGGACAGCGTGTCAACATCCAGTTCCATGGCTTCGCAGTAATCATAAATATCATCAACCACCGGGTCGAAGTCATTGGCAGCTTCAATGCCAAAAGCCTGGCCGCCGGGTTCCTTGCGTCCTGATCTACCAACAGCTGCTTCCAAGGGATAATCGCTGTCAGGATTGCGCTTCACCAGATAGAATTCGAGTTCAGGTGCCACAACAGGCCGCCAGCCTTTTTCCTTGTAGAGCGCCAGCACACGGCGCAGCACATGGCGCGGTGAAATTTCAACCGGATCATCATTCAGGTGGTATGCATCGCAAATAACTTGCGCTGTCGGATCTTTATACCACGGCACAATGCGGATGGTGTCTACATCCGGCTCCATGTAAATATCGATGGCACTGTCGCTGACCGCATTGGTGTCGGCGACATAGCGGCCATTGATGGTGAGCGTAAAAACTTCCTCAGGAATGCGTAGACCACGCGAGCGCTGGCCCTTCAAAAATTTCTTCGGCGGCAGGATTTTGCCGCGGGCGGTGCCCGACATGTCCGCCACCAGACATTCAACTTCGCTGATCCGGCCTTGGGTTATGTAGTCTTCGAATTTCTGTTGGCTCATGGCACCCTGCAAGATTGACTGGAAAGACCTTAGCCTGATTTGTTGCAGTTTCGAAAGGGGGCAGCTAGGTTTCACAGGTCATGCGACCCTCCCATACTGCACTTTCATATTATCAGGCTTCGGCCAACATGGAACTCCCGACAGCAACACTGACTGGCGACATGAGTGCCGATGTGGTGGTCATTGGGGCAGGATTCACCGGGCTTTCTGCCGCTTTGGAACTGGCGGGGGCTGGATACAAAGTCATTGTCCTCGAAGCAGGGCGGGTCGGTTCCGGTGCATCGGGCCGCAATGGTGGTCAAATCTGTACCGGGTTTGCCTCGGGGCAAGCCAAGTTGATTGGCCAGCTTGGCAAGAGTGATGCGCGGAAGTGCTTTGCCATTGCCGAAGATGCCAAACGGCTGATCGAGCATCGCATTTCCAAACACAAAATCAACTGCGATCTCACATGGGGCTTTCTGCATTGTGCCACAAAGCCCGGACAGACCGATGAATTGAAAGCATGGCGGGATGAGTGGGCAGCCCTTGGCTATGAGGGCTGCGACTTGTTTTCAAAATCAGAACTTGAAGTAAGACTGGGCAGCCGTCTTTATCACGGCGCTTTAAGGGAAGCGCGGGCGGGTCACTTTCATCCCTTGAACTATTGTCTGGGGTTGGCCAAAGCAGCAATGCAAGCTGGTGTCTTGATTTTTGAAAATTCACCTGTGCTTCAAACCAACACAGGCTCAATGCCTTGGGCGCGTACGGCAGCTGGTACGGTAAAAGCCAAATTCATGGTTATCGCGGGTAATGCCTATCTGGGTAAAACCGTGCCCGCACTTCATGGCCGCATCATGCCGGTCACGAGTTTTATCATTGCGACTGAACCGCTTGGCGAGGAAACGGCGCATGGTCTCATCCGTGACAATGAAGCGGTGGCTGACAGCAATTTCATCCTGGATTATTTCCGCCGTACTGCTGACCATCGCTTGTTGTTTGGTGGACGCGCCAATTATTCCACCCTGGAACCCGGTGATCTCGGTGCTTACATGCGGCCCCGCATGGACCGGGTGTTTCCGCAATTGAAGAACGTGCGCGTCGATTTTGCCTGGGGTGGCTACATCGCCATCACCTCAAATCGCATTCCCGATTGCGGCAGGCTTTCACCGTCCACATACTATGCCCATGGCTATTCCGGGCAAGGTGTGGCCCTGGCGCAGATGTATGGAAAGCTGATGGCCGAAGCCATTCGCGGCACTGCGGAAAAATTCGATTTGTTGGCGCGGGTAAAGCACCTGCCCTTTCCCGGCGGCAGTGCCCTGCGCATGCCGCTGCTGGTGGCTGCCATGCTGTATTACCGGATGAAGGATGCCCTGGGTTAGAGCATCAGGCAGTCAGAAGCTCTATTCTTGCATCACGTGGCCCCGAGCGCCCTTTTGCCACGCCTTGAGACAAAGATACTCCATGACGAGTGCTGCCGCGGCACCCGAGGTGATTTCGGCGTGGTCGTAGGGTGGGGAGACTTCCACCATGTCCATGCCGACAAAATTGATATTCGTCAGTTTACGGATGATTGATGCGGCTTGATGGTAGGTGAGGCCGCCGGGTATGGGGGTTCCTGTGCCAGGGGCGGCTGAGGGGTCAAGACAATCTATGTCGAAAGTCAGATAGGCCTTCGACTTTCCAACTTTTGTGGCGATGGTCATGGCGATGTCGGCGGCGCTGCATTCGTGCACTTCATCGGCATAGATGACGCGAAAGCCCATGGTGGTTTCGCCAATGAATGTTGTGCGGACACCGATTTGCACGGATTTGTTGGGATCAATCAATCCTTCGCGCACGGCATAGCCAAACATCGTGCCGTGGTCGATGCGGCCACCCGAATCAATTTCAACATCGCGATGGGCATCGAAATGCACCAGTGCCAATGGTCCATGTTTTTTGTGATGGGCTTTGAGCAGTGGATAGGAAATATAGTGATCGCCGCCGAGCGCAATCATTTCAGCGCCGGATGAAATGATTTGCATGGCGTGGCGTTCAAGGGTTTCGGGGAAGTTTTCTTTCTTGCCCCAATCAAAAAAGCAATCGCCGTAGTCGATCACGCCCAAGGTATCAAAGGGATCAAAGTTCCATGGCCAAAAGGAACCCCAGGCATTTTCGGCGGAGGCGCGGCGAATGCCTTCTGGGCCCATGCGTGTGCCGGAACGGTGCGAGACAGCTTGATCAAAAGGAACACCTGTGATGGCAATATCGACGCCCGTAAGATCGCGCGTATACTTGCGGCGCATGAAGGAAAGCGCACCAGCATAGGTGGCCTCCCAATTGGTGCCTTTGATATTGTCGCGCAAAAACGCATCATCCCCCGGCTTGCGGCCGAGCGTGTCCATTTCGAGGGCCATGGTTTTACTCCGTTAGCAGCAGGCTGTCGGCGGGTTGCCAACTCACCCAGATTTTCTCGCCATGGCTGACCCCTGCCCCGCCTTCGCGGCTGTCGTTTTGCACGTTGACCGAGATGTGGTCACCATTTGCGAGTTCGGCCACCACTTCGCTCCAGTCGCCATAATAGGCGACATCGCGGACCTTGGCTGATGCCTTGATCAGGCCTGCACCTTTAGGTTCGGACTTTGCCAGTTTAAGTTTTTCGGGCCTGACAGCAATCGTCAGATTTTGCGGGCAGGATTTGTTGGTTTCAATTTCAATCTTGCCAATGCCCTTGGCATCGCACAGCACGGATTTGCCTTTTTGCGCAATCAACTTTGCGTCAAACATGTTCACCTTGCCGATGAAATCCGCGACAAAACGATTGGTTGGCTGTTCATAAAGTTCAGTCGGCGTCGCAATTTGTTGAATGGCACCTTTGTTCATCACGGCGATACGCGAGGCCATGGAGAGCGCTTCATCTTGGTCGTGGGTAACGATAATAAATGTGATGCCAACAGTTTTTTGCAGGCGTGTGAGTTCAAGCCGCATGTCGTCGCGAAGTTTTGCATCCAATGCCGACAAGGGTTCATCCAGCAGCAAGACCTTGGGACGTTTCACAAGCGCGCGGGCCAATGCCACACGCTGTCGCTGGCCGCCCGACATCTGATCAGGTTTGCGATCCGCCAGATGGGCGAGCTTTACCATCTCCAGGCCTTCGCTCACACGGGTTTTAACTTCGGTTTCCGGAACGCCGGTGACACGCAAGCCATAGGCTACATTGTCGGCCACAGTCATATGGGGGAACACCGCATAGGATTGGAACACCATGTTGGTGGGGCGTTTGTTGGGCGGCGTATAAGCCATGTCTTCGCCGCCGATGAGGATGGCACCCTCTGATGGCGTGTCGAGGCCGGAGATCATGCGCAGCAACGTGGTTTTGCCGCAACCAGAGGGACCCAGCAGTGCAAAAAATTCATTCTGCAAAATATCAACCGAGACATCATCCACGGCTGTGACGCCACCTGGATAACGGCGGGACACATTGCGAACGGATACGATGGTTTCTGTCATGATCAGTGACCAGCCTTGTCTGTTGATTGCAGTTTCATGGCCAGAACCGTGGCCGCGATAGTGATGACAATAAGCACGGTCGAAGCGGCATTGACTTCATATTTGACACCGGTTTTGACCATGGAATAGATTTTCACGGGGAAGGTCACGGTTTCCGGTCCTGCCGTGAAAAACGTGATGACGAAATCATCCAGCGACAATGTGAAGGCCAACAATGCACCGGAAATCAGGCCCGGCTTCATAAACGGCACCAGAATTTTCCAGAAGGTTTGCATTTCAGACGCACCCAAATCCTTGGAGGCTTCTTCGAGTTGGCGGTTAAACCCGACAAGCCGCGACCGCACGACCACGGCAACAAATGGAAAGCAAAACGCGATATGCGCGATGATGATGGTGGTGAGGTTGAACGGCCAAATGGCCTTGGCCAAGGCTTCGGTCATGCCTGTGTAATTGAAAAACATCAACATCGCCACGCCCATGCAGATTTCAGGGATGACAATGGGAAGGCCCATCACCGCTTCATAACCGGGCTTGAACGGAAATTTGAAACGCCAAAGCATCACTGCCACCATGGTGCCAATGATGGTTGCAAAAATCGTTGCAATGAAAGCGATCGTGAGAGAGTTCATCATCGCATCAAATATGGCGTTGTTGTTCCAAGCCTTGGGATAGTTCTCGAATGTGAATTCTTTCCACACGCCACTGCGGTTTTGCTTGTTGAAGGAAAAAGCGATGAGAACAAAAATTGGCAGGTAAAGCACAAACAGCGTCGCGATGTACAGCGTGCGCAACCAGATGCGCCGTGAAAATTCAAGCGGCCCCTGCCCCGGTTTCAGTTGCGCCGATTTCAATAGCATTGGCATCAGGTTTCGCCGCCTTTGCCGCGTCGTTGATAGCCCCATTGCGCGAACAGCACGATGAAGGTGAGGAACATCAAGATGAATGATAGCGCGGCCCCAAAAGGCCAGTCATTGGATGAACCGAATTGGGTCTGAATGACGTTGCCGATCATCCACGAGCGTGCACCGCCCAGTTCGTCGGAAATCAGGAACATGCCGAGACATGGAATGAACACCAGAATAATGCCGGTGACGACTCCCGGCATGGTCAGCGGAAATGTGATCTTCCAGAATGTTTGCGCTTGGGTTGCGCCCAGATCGAGACTGGCTTCGAGGAAGCTGCGGTCGAGGCGTTCGATGGTGGAATAGAGTGGCAAGACCATAAAGGGCAGGAAAACATAGAACAGGCCGAAGATGACGGCGGGCGTGTTGCTGAGGAGTTCGAAAGGTCCGAGGCCAACAAATCCCAGCACCGTGTTGATAACTCCCTTGGCGCCCAACGTGGTTTTCAAGGCATAGGTGCGGATCAACAAGTTGATCCAGAATGGCAGGATGATCGCAAGCAACAGCAGGGGACGCCATTTTTCCGGGGCAAAGCAAATGCCAAAGGCAATGGGGTAGCCAATGACGAGGCAGGCCAGCGTGGCAAGGCCGCTCCACCACAGGGTACGGAGGAAAATTGAAATGATGTCGGCGTTGAAAGCGCGCAGATAATTGCTGATGCCGGTGAAATAGCTGTACTCATTGATCGACACCTGGCCGTCAATGACAGCCTTGTCGGAAAAAGACAGAATGAGCAGGAAGCCCAGGGGAATGACAAAAAACAACACGAGCCAAAACGTCCCCGGTGTTGCCAATGTCCAGAAGACGCAGCGATTGCTTTTCCAATCGTCCAATTTGAATGCCCCCCTATTGTGTAGCCCGTGAAAAGGTTAGCCGAGTAAATTCAGCAGGGCAACCGGGGAAGTAATGATACTCAAGTTTGGCGGGACGCTCGCACTGTGGCCAAGGGACATCATCCCCCCTTCGGGCACCTTCTCCACTAAGGCGTGGATAAGGGACAGGGTTCACATGTTATCCCTTCTCCACGTCTTCGTGGAGAAGGTGGCCGAAGGCCGGATGAGGTCACTGCTTCGAAATCACGCAGCCTGAATGGCTGTCCACATTTCGTCGCGCACCTTGAGGGCTTCTTCGCCCAGATAAGACGCGTATTCACATTTTGCCAACACATCGTCCGGCGGGAAAATTGCGGGATTGTCCTTGTAGGCACCCGCCATCAAGTTCTTTGCGGCCTTGTTTGGCGTGGCATATTGGATGGTTTCGGCAATGTGTTTTCCGGCTTCGGCATCAAATATATAATTGATGAAGGCCAAGGCATTTTCCGGATGGGGAGCCCCAGCCGCAATGGCCAAGGTATCTTCCCAAACATTGCCGCCCTTGCTCGGAATCACGTAGGACAAGTCACTGTCCTCCAGCATCACCTGCGCGATGTCGCCGTTGTATTCCATGGTCAAATCGACTTCGCCTTGCGCCAGCAAATCCTGGCCATTGTCATCGGCATATTTCTTGACAATGGATTTGCCGGCGATGAGCAAATCTTTGGCCTTGTTCAATTCCGTCAGGTTGGTGGAATTGTAGCTGTAGTCGAGATATTTCAGGGCACAACCCAATGCATGTTCCTGGTCGCCGAGAATTGCCACACGGCCGGCATATTTCTGGTCATCAAACAGCCATTTCCAGCTGTCTGGCACGCCTTCGACTTTTGACTTGCGATAGCCGATGCCAACAGTTCCCCACATGTAAGGCAGTGAGTATTTGCGTCCGGGATCAAACGAAGGATTCAAGAATGCCGGATCGATATTCTTCATGTTGGGGATTTTGCCATGATCGAGTTCGACGATCATCTTGGCCTTGATCATGCGTTCCACCTTGTCGTTGGTTGGCACGATCACATCATAGCCCGGATTGCCGGCCTTGAGTTTGGTGAAAAGTTCATCACCATCCGCAAACAGGTCCATCTTCACTTCAATGCCGGTGGCGGCGCTGAAGTCGGCAAGCGAGTGTTCGCCGATATAGGTGTCGTAGTTGTAGAAGCTCAACTTCTTTTCTTCCGCTGACATGGCGTTGCGCGGCAGGAAGGTCATGGCGGCAAAAAGACCGGCTCCCTTCATGACACTGCGGCGGCTGGGGCGGAACTTGGATTTCATGGTCATGGTATTTTACCCTCGGTTGTTGCTCACAATAAAATTCTGGACGCCGCACCGGACGGCCAAGGCCGCCTTTGCGTATCAGTCTCAGATTTCAGTTTTCACGTCTTCATGGGTTTTGTCCAAAGCTATGCGAGCCAGTTTCACCAGCTCGTCGATCTGGACTTTAGTGATAGAAAATGGCGGTGCCAAGACCATGGTGTCCCAACAGGCCCGCATGACCAGCCCGGTTTTGAAACTGTGGTCACGGCAAATGGTGCCGACACGGCCCGAATCGTGGAACCGTTCACGCGTTGCCTTGTTTTTGGCCAATTCAATTGCCCCGATCAGGCCAATCGAACGGGTTTCACCCACGATGGGGTGATCGGCAAGGCTGGCCAGGGCCTGGTTGAAGTAGGGGCCGAGTTGTGCAACACGTTCCACCAGCTTTTCATCCTGGATGATTTCGATGTTGCGAAGAGCAACGGCAGAAGCGACGGGATGGCCGTCATAGGTCATGCCATGGTTGAAATCACCGCCCTTGTCGAAAAAGGGATCGAGCAATGTCTTTGAAAACGCCACGGCACCAATGGGCAAGTAGCCTGATGACAGGCCCTTTGCCATGTTCACGATATCAGGTTCGTAGCCATAGGTTTCAAAGCCAAACCAGTTGCCGGTGCGGCCAAAGCCGCAGATGACTTCATCAGAGATGATCAAGATGCCATATTTCTTGCAGATGCGCTGGATTTCAGGCCAATAGGTTGAGGGTGGAATGAGAACGCCGGCAGCGCCCTGGATGGGTTCACCGATAAAGGCCGCGACGTTGTCAGGTCCGACTTCGAGGATTTTCTTTTCGAGTTCGGCAGCCGCAGCAAGGCCAAACTCCTCCGGCGACTTGTCACCACCGAAATCGTACCAATGGGGTTGCTGAATATGGTGGAAGCCGTGGAGCGGTGTGCCGCCCTGCTCGTGCATGCCCACCATGCCACCCAGATTGGCGGCAACCCACGTCGAACCATGGTAGCCGCGCTTGCGCCCGATAAAATGCTGGCGGTAGGGCTTGCCCATGACTTTCCAATAGTGGCGGACAAAGCGCACAATGGTGTCATTGCCTTCTGATCCCGAATTAGTGAAGAAAATGTGCTGGAAACGTTCCGGCAGGACCGATGAAATCTTGGTGGCCAGTTCTGTGGCCGGAACCGTCGTGGTTTTGAAAAACGTGTTGTAATAGGGTAAATCCAGCATTTGCCGATAAGCAACTTCGGCCAGTTCCTTGCGGCCATAGCCCACGTTCACGCACCAGAGCCCCGACATGCCATCAAGAATCTTGTTGCCCTTGCCATCCCAGATGTAAATCCCGTCCGCATGGGTGATGACCCGCGGGCCACCTGCCGCGTGAAACGCCTTATGATCCGTGAACGGATGAAAATGATGGGCGATGTCGTTCTTCACGACTTCTTCGATGTTGATGTTCTTCTGATGGATTGACATGGCAATCTCCTGCACATTTGTTTGGGGCGAAACGGATCGCCAGATTCATCAAGTGCAAGTGGCGCTAGGGCTTGAAACCGATACGGGCGCAATTGACCATTACATCGTCACGCAGGGTGCGTCGGGATGCAGACTCGATTGCGGCGTCAAGGGTCGGTTTTTCGGACATGACTTACTATCGCATGCCGCCGCACAGTGTTCAAGCCGGGGGAAGCGCCGCTGCTTTGCGGTATTTCTGGTAGCGCCAAACACTCACGGGTATCAGGCCCACATAGAGGGCAGCTCCTGCAAGCAGCGTTTCCCATGGAAAGCTGATCATGCAGACGATGGCGAGCCCCGCGACCGCAAGTATCGGCAACACCATATCCCGCGGCACTTTGGAAACCGTCTTGCCGGAAAATGTCGGCACCCGGCTCACCAGCAGGACAGCGATAACGACGACATAGGGCGCAATGTACATGGCGTAGCGGTGGCCTTCGGTATCACCTTGGAGGAACCCGATATAGAGCGGCACCATGGCCAAGGCAGCGCCGGCGGGGGCTGGCATGCCCGTAAAAAAGACAGCCGCATAGGCCGGTTTCTCGGGGTCTTCCAGCATGACGTTAAAACGCGCCAGACGCAGCGCACAGGCCACCGACAGCATCAGGCAGATGGTCCAGCCCAAGGGCCGGAAGGTGTTGAGAGACCAGAAATAAATCAGCAAGGCAGGCGCCACACCGAAATTCACAAAGTCGGCCAGCGAATCCAGTTCGGCACCAAAACGTGATGTGCCTTTCAGCATGCGGGCCAAGCGGCCATCCACGGCATCGAGGAAAATCGCAAGAATGACAGCTGCAACGGCAATTTCAAAGCGGCCTTCAAAGGCCAGGCGAATAGCCGTTACGCCACTGCACAAGGCGAGCAAGGTGATGATGTTCGGCAGCAAAAAACGCACGGGTACGGTCTTAAAGCGCCGCTTGGGCAGGTTTTCAGAATCTTGTTCGTTCGGTTCAAATGCCACAATGTCAACCTTTGCGGCCAAGGCGTTGGGGTCCCTGTTGGCTGAGATCAGCCAAGACGGTTTCGCCAGCAATTGCCCGTTGGCCCAGGCAAGCAAGCGGAGCGACGCCTTTTGGCAAGTAAACATCAACGCGACTGCCAAAACGAATAAGGCCAAAACGCTGGCCTGCCGACAGGCGATCCCCTTCCTCGACAAATTTGACAATGCGGCGCGCCACCAGTCCGGCAATCTGCACAACACCTATCTGTTGACCGCCTTCTACATCAATGGTCAGGGCTTGACGCTCGTTGTCTTCACTAGCCTTGTCGAGTTCGGCATTCAGAAATGCACCGGGAACATAAGTGAGTTTGGCGATGCGCCCGTCTATGGGGCTGCGATTTACATGCACGTCAAACACATTCATGAAAACCGAAATGCGGGTGTGGAGTTCACGTGGCAAATCCAGTTCCGCTGGCGGGATGACATCAACAATGGAACTCACCCGGCCGTCGGCTGGCGATATCACCAGGGTTTTGGAAAGTGGTGTCACACGTTCCGGGTCACGGAAAAAATAGGCACACCAGGCCGTCAGCACAACGCCAACCCAGGCCAGCACATCAATATTGAACCAGAACAGCAAAAGACTGACGACAGCAAAAATTGCGACGAAGCGCCAGCCTTCCCGATGTACCGGGGCAAGCGATGAGGTGATGCTGTCGATAATTGTCATGAGCGTTCCAAATTTGCGGCGTATCGGCGGTCCCTGTAGCCCATATATGCGAAAAACAAAAGACCGCGAACCAGCCCCACCTGTGATCGCAGCCTCGTGTCTGAATGCCCGTCGGCATCCGCAGTTTAGTGGACGCGGCCAATGCCCGCCGTGACCCGGCGCTGGAATGGCAAGACCACGGCATTAAAGTCATTGGCGGGCCGTGAAAAAGCATCGCCGAAGGTCACTTCTTCTTCGAACTTCGGCATTGCCGTTGGCAAGGCTTCAGTGCGAACGGCGGTTCCTGTGGCCACGGCCTGGAACGTGTCGTGGCGCAATTCAATAAGTTCAATGCGCAAACCAACAACAGCGTCTGCACCTTTTTCCACGGCGACGCGGAACAATGCAGCTTCTGCATCCTCGCGCACCTTGGCAAGTCCTTCAGCTACATCATTCATGTTCATGTGTTCGAGGGCGCGAAGTCCCGGTGTCTTGTTTTTCAAGATGCGGCGTGACCACAAGGCGGTGCCGCGCACATAGCCGAGCGATTCCTCGATTGAACGTCCCGCGATCGTTTCCAAAGTTGATACTCTCATTTGACTGTTCCCCAAATTGGTGGCGCTGCCCCTTCTTTTGTGGGTGCTTCACGCCGGTTTCATTTTCCCCCCACGTTGTCCGTGGCATGGGAACACCCTGCGCCTCAATCGTAAACAAAAAACAATCCAGACGGGATTTGATTCAAGTTTTCAGCAAATTTGGCTCAAATGCTGCGGGCAGCGTTAATGGCTCGTTTTGGACCGTGCTTACGAAAAAGTTGATTCAGGACTTGTTGACCAAGGCCAGGGCCAAGTCTTCGGCTTTGACGCCGCGCACATCCAGATTTGCTGCCAGTTTCTTGCGGGCTTCTTCGGCTTCCTGCTGGCGGTTCCACAGTCTTGAGTAAATGCCCTTCTTGCGCAAAAGAGCCAGATGGCTGCCCCGCTCGGCAATCAGGCCCTTGTCGAGCACGATGATTTCATCGGCATCGACAACAGTTGACAGGCGGTGGGCGATGACCAGCGTCGTGCGGTTGCGCGACACTTGTTTGAGTGCCTTTTGAATATCCTGCTCGGTAAATGTGTCCAATGCAGATGTGGCTTCGTCCAGCACGAGAATCGGCGGACCTTTCAAAATGGTGCGGGCAATCGACACCCGCTGCTTTTCGCCACCGGACAATTTCAGACCGCGTTCTCCGACCTGCGAGTCATATTTTTTGGGCAGGCTCATGACGAAGTCATGGATTTGCGCCATCTTGGCAGCCGCGATGACTTCATCGTTGGTTGCATCGGGTCTGCCATAGCCAATGTTATAGGCAATGCTATCATTGAACAGCACCGTATCCTGCGGCACCATGCCAAGGGCGCGGCGCAGGCTTTCCTGGGTAACGGTTTCGATGTCCTGGCCATCAATGGTGATGCGTCCCGCGGTTACATCATAGAAACGGAATATCAGCCGTGAAATTGTCGACTTGCCAGCCCCTGATGGACCGACGATGGCAACGGTTTTGCCAGCTGGAACTTCGAATGAAATGCCGCTGAGAATGGGCCGTTCCTTATCGTATGAGAATTTCACGTTTTCAAATACGATATGGCCCTTGCCGGGAATGAACGACGTGGCACCCGGCTTGTCCTTGATGTCTGGGGCCTGCCCCAACACGTCGAGCATGCCGTTCACATCCATCAGGCCCTGCTTGATCTCGCGGTATGACGAACCAATGAAATTCAGTGGCATGTAAAGCTGGATCATCAAGGCGTTGATCAGCACAAAATCGCCGATGGTATTCTGGCCATTGGCAATGCCGTAGGCCGACATCACCATCACGATGGTAAGGCCGATGGAATAAATGATGGCTTGGCCTGAGTTGAGCACGGCAAGCGAGACCCAGGTTTTGATCGAGGCCTTTTCATAAATCGCCATGGCGCCATCGTAGCGTTTGGCCTCATGGTCTTCATTGCCGAAATATTTGACCGTCTCGAAGTTCAGCAGGCTGTCGATGGCTTTGCCACCGGCATCGGTGTCGGCCTCGTTCATGGTGCGGCGGATGCTCATGCGCCATTCGGTGGCCCAATAGGTGAAAGCGATATAGGCAATGATGGTGACGAAAACGATGACCGCATAGAGCCAGCCAAAGCTCCAGGCAAGAATGCCACACACCATCAAGATTTCAAATCCGGTTGGCACCGTGTTGAACAGGGCAAAACGCAGGACTGAGTCCACACCATTGATGCCGCGTGACATGACGCGGCTCAAACCGCCGGTCTTGCGTTCGAGATGAAACTTGAGAGATAGGGCATGCAGGTGGCGAAATGTTTCCGTGGCCAATTGCCGGACGGCGCGTTGCCCGACTTTGGCAAAAATCGCATCACGCAATTGCGCGAAGACAACCATGAAAATCCGCCCCGTCCCATAGGCCAGCACCATGGAAACGGCGACGCTGATGACAATGCTCGCCGGATCTTTTGATGCTGTCAGCGCATCAGTGGCATATTTGAAGGCATAGGGAGCCAGAACCGTGATGATCTTCGAGGCAATCAGCAACGTCAGGGCAATCACCACCCGCAATTTCAAATCGCTGCGCCCCTCGGGCCACATATAGGGGACAAGCCCCTTCATGGTTTCCCATTGGCCTTTTTCGCCAGTTGCCAACGTCATCGAGGTGTTCGCCATACTCATGGTGCGGGAGAAGCCCGTCAGTTCTGCTGCGGTGCAGTCAAAATCTGGCCCGGATAAATCTTGTTCGGGTTTTTCACTTGATCGCGGTTGGCTTCATAGATCACGGTGAACATGCGGCCCTTGCCATAAATTTCGCGTGAGAGCCTCCACAGGTTGTTGCCGGGCTGAATGACAAGTTTTTGCGGACCAAGCGTGATTGGTTCAACAGTTTCCTGCGTTGCCGGCGTGTCCGCCACGGCTGGTATGCCGGTCGCCGTGGCACCTTGCTGCTCAACCACCGGCGTTTCAAGCTTCGCAGACTCCCCGGTTGCAACAACCTGCGCTTCATCAACAACAGATTTTTCAATCGTAATCGAACGCTTGTTTACAACCGATGCCACGGCAGTTTCTTCCGGCACGGGTACCGCTGGGGTTTTTATGATGATTGTTTCAGGCGTCACGATTTTTGCTGCGGCCACCACTTCGGCAGTCTCGCGCAGGAAGGGCAGTTCAATGCGGCTCTGGACTTTGCCTGTCGCATCAACAGCGTCCGCCCGCAACATGTGCTGTCCGGGCATTACACGTTCGTCACCTCTGAATGTCCAGAGGCCATTGTCAGTTGTGGTGATTTCCCCAGTCAGTTTGTTATCGACATAGAAGCGAACAATATGACCGGGTTTGGCGCGGCCAGAGAAAACAATATTGCCTGCCGTATCATAATCAACGGCATTCAACTGCACTTCTCCTGACGCGGGGGCATCGTTGGATGCAGGCACTTGAATCACGGTCGTGGGTGCAATGGGATCGATCTTGGCCACGAGGGCCGGGGCGTTTTCCTTGACGGCTACAATCACGCTGCCTTCCGATTGCACAATCTCGCCATTTTTGGTCATCTCAATGGTGAGCGCGCCAATACCTTTTTTCATGGGTTTTTCCGGCACCAGCACAAAGCTGCCATCGCTGTTGGCAACTGTCTTGCCAACGAACTTGCCGTTCCATTTGATCGTCACGTCAGAGCCGGGATCGGCCCGACCGGCAATCACCGCATCGCCAGTGGCTTCAACACGCACAGTGTCAAAAGCCGGCAAGGCATTTTCTACAACTGACGCCACGGCAGGTGTTTCAGTCACAACCGAGCGAGGTGTAGGTGGCGGTTCGGTTGTCACTGCCACAGTTGGCTCCAGCGGTTTTTCCGGCTCAACGACCACCTGCGGCACAACTGCTGCTTTGGGCACAACAGGTGTCGGTGGTCTAACCTCAGGTACCAAAACGGCGACCTTGGGCTCATCGACGGCCTTTAATTCTGCGGTCTTTGGCACTTCAATAAGCTTTGGCGCATCGGCTACCTTGGGCAGTTCTGTAACGGCAGGCGTTTCGGCCAGTTTGGGCTCTTCCGTAAGCTTTGGTGCCTCAACAGGTTTTGGCGTTTCGACAACTGCCAGTTTTTCCTCAAGCTTGGGAGCCAGGGCTATGGGAGCATCTTTTAAGGGGGCTGCCAATTCAGCAACCCGTGCGGTGGAGTTTCGATTTTCCACGATATAGGCTGTGGCCATGGCACCCACGGATGCGGCGGCAATGGCAGAAAATATCAGCAGGGGCTTCGCGTTCATGAAAGTCGTTCCATTGGGTGCATCGTCGTTTAGCACTAGATAGGTGGTGTTTGGACGCTTATTAAGGCCATGCCCCACAAATAGCAAAGATTCGGAAAGCCCAGAACCGCCATGCGACCACCTGACCATCGTCTCTGCGTTTATTGCGGTTCCGCCCCCGGCAATGATCCTGCTTATGTCGCCACGGCCCGCTCACTGGGTTCCCAAATGGCAGAGGCAGGTGTGGGACTGGTCTATGGCGGCGGCAGCATAGGCCTGATGGGTGAAGTGGCACGGGCGGTAATTGACCGGGGTGGCCATGTCACCGGCATCATTCCGGAATTTCTGGTGAACAAGGAGCGCATGCAGGAGGGTGTCCATGAATTGATCGTCACCACCAACATGCACGAGCGCAAAATGGCGATGTTTGAACGTTCAACAGGCTTTGTTGCCTTGCCCGGTGGCATCGGCACATTGGAAGAACTGGCCGAAATACTGACCTGGGCCCAACTCAAACAACATGCGCGGCCCGTCGTGCTGTGCAACGTGCTTGGCTTTTGGGATGGCCTCATCGAATTGTTAAATCACATGCGTCGGCAAGGCTTCATCCGCGACGGCTTTGAAGTCAACATGGATGTGGCCAATGGACCCGATAAGGTTTTACCCAGCTATTTCACGCGCCGCGCCACAACGCGCGATGTGCCACCCGTACAGGTTATCCAAGACAAGTTCTGAGCTTGTTTCTGGCGTACTCTGAATAGATTGCAGGACCAACTGATATCATGCCAAAACGCCTTCACGCATGAGTTTGAAGGTGATGGCATCCAGCAGGGCCTGGAATGAGGCTTCAACAATATTCGAAGACACACCGACGGTGAACCAGCGTTCGCCCTTGCCATCGCGGCTTTCCACCAGCACGCGCGTGGTGGCTCCGGTGCCGCCATTCAGGATACGCACTTTGAAGTCCACCAGTTCCATGTCGCTGATGTGTTTCTGGTATTTGCCCAAGTCCTTGCGCAGCGCCACATCAAGGGCATTGATGGGGCCATTGCCTTCGCCGGCATTGATAAAGATCTCACCGTCGACCCGCACTTTCACGACTGCTTCCGAAAACATTTCGCCCTTGTGCTGCTCAACCGAGGTGCGGAACGAAACCACGTCGAAGTAATGGGGCACAGTCTCAAGTGTGCGCCTTGCCAACAATTCAAACGAGGCATCGGCTCCGTCATAGGCATAACCCTGGCTTTCACGTTCTTTGACGTTGCGCAACAGGCTGTCGAGACGGGGGTCGGCTTTGTCCACTGTCAGTCCAATGCGGCTGAGTTCAGCCAGCAGATTGGATTTGCCGGCTTGGTCAGAAATCAAGATGCGACGGCGATTGCCGATGGTTTCCGGTGGCACGTGCTCATAGGTTTCAGGCTCCTTGGCCAAGGCCGAGGCGTGGATGCCAGCCTTGGTGGCAAAGGCGCTTTTGCCCACGTAAGGCGCTTGCGCATTGGGAGCCCGGTTTAGCAATTCGTC
>JANONM010000386.1:0-12808 GCA_031420855.1 Hyphomicrobiales bacterium | reverse complement strand
CGACAAGGCCTTGGGCAGGGCGGCCCAGGATGCCGTGGCCAAAGTGGGTGCGGTGCTTCCACGCGATCTCAAACCCGTTTTGTTTGATGCAGGGCTGATCGTTCCGCCGACCTGGAGGGCGCCTGTCGACACAATAGACATCGCGGACTTCCGCCGCGCCATCCGCGAGCAACGCAAGGTGGCGATTGATTATGCCGATGAAGCGGGACTACCGACACAACGGGTGATCTGGCCCATCGCGATTTCCTATTTCGATTCACAACGTCTTGTCATTGCCTGGTGCGAATTGCGCAAAGACTTTCGCACTTTCAGGTCAGACCGCATTTCCAAAGCCCATGTGCAAACAGAAAAATACCAGGAACGCCGCAAAGCCTTGTTGAAGCGCTGGGTGGAACAGGAAAAATCCCATGGTCGGGATGTTCACGAAGCCATTTACATGTAAACTTCGCCCGAAGCGACGAGGGCCAGCGCTTTGACATAAAGCGGGTGTTCAATCGCCAACACGCGCGCTGCCAGTGTTTCTGCCGTGTCATGGTCGAGCACGGTCACGGTGGCTTGCGCAATTGTAGGACCACCATCCAGTTCTTCACTGACGAAGTGCACAGTGGCACCGTGAACTTGCGCTCCATCCGCCAGAGCCCGCTCATGGGTATGCAGGCCTCTGTAAAGCGGCAGCAAAGATGGATGAATATTCAGCATGCGGCCTTCCCAAGGTTTGATAAGAACCCGCGTCATGATCCGCATGAACCCGGCACAGCAAATCAAATCCAGATCGTGTTTCTGCAATTCCGCAAGCATGGCACCATCGAAAGATTCTCGCGTCGAGAAATTCTTGTGGTCGATGCAGGCATGGGAAATCCTGTGCTGTCGGGCAAAATTCAATCCGCCGGCATCCAGCCGGTTGCTGCCAACAAACACGATCTCAGCCGGATAGCTGGCATCGCGCGACGCTTCGACCAAGGCCCGCATATTGGAACCGCCACCAGAAATCAGAACGCCGACCCGTTTTTTGTTCACAGCGAACCAGTATAAGCCACTTGCGCTTCCCTGACCTTGCGCTTGCGCAGCGTGCCAAGTTGCACGACCTTTTCTCCGGCGCGCTTCAATGTGGCAGACGTTGCCTTTGCATCTTTTTCGGCAACAACAATAATCATGCCAATGCCGCAATTGAAAGTGCGCAACATTTCGGCTTCAGAAACGCCACCGGTATTTTGCAGCCACTTGAACAATGGTGTGAATGGAACGCTGTTCAAGTCAACCTCCGCCGCCATGCCCTTGGGCAATACGCGCGGAATATTTTCAGTAAACCCGCCACCCGTGATGTGGGCCAGTGCCTTGATGGCATGGCCCTTCTTGAGCGCCTTCAGTATGGATTTCACATAAATCCGGGTCGGCGTGAGCAAAGCCTCGGCCATGTTTTGGCCAACGGCAAAGGGTGCGGGGTCATTCAGCTTCAAACCGCTCAACGTCACGATTTTCCGGATCAACGAATAGCCATTTGAATGCGCCCCCGTCGAAGCCAATCCCAAAATCACATCTCCCGCTTTGAGGTCATCGCGCGGCAAGATTTTCTTGCGCTCAACTGCGCCCACGGCAAATCCCGCAAGGTCATAGTCACCGCCATGATACATGCCGGGCATTTCAGCGGTTTCGCCACCGATCAAGGCGCAACCAGCTTGCTTGCAGCCGTCGGCAATGCCTGCAATTACTTCACGTGCGGCCTGCACATCCAGTTTCCCCGACGCATAGTAGTCGAGGAAGAATAGCGGCTCAGCACCCTGCACAACCAGATCATTGACCGACATGGCAACCAGATCGATGCCAACACCACGATGCAAGCCCGAATCAATCGCCAGTTTGAGTTTTGTGCCAACCCCATCATTGGCAGCCACCAATACCGGATCCTTGAAGCCGCAGGCCTTCAGGTCAAACAGGCCGCCAAAGCCGCCCAGATTGGGCGTTGAGCCTTTGCGACGTGTGGATTTTGCCAGTGGTTTGATCAAAGTTACCAGATCATTGCCAGCTGTGATATCCACACCGGCATCGGCATAGGACAATCCGTTTTGAAGTGCTTGTTTGCTGTCGGCCATGCCGCTAATTTGCCTCGCGAAGTGAGCTTGCTGTTTTTGGGCGGGTGAAGTAGGGGGCTGATAGCCCAAAACCAAGGCTCGAATAAAGCCCGAATGGACAAGATGGGGATAAGACTTATTTTTTCTGCAAGATATCTGGTGTTGTTGTGGACGGTTCTGTTGATTGTTTCAGGCGGAGCCATGGCGGCTGGTCCGGTGGAGACCAATGTTTTTGCGGTGCAGGGTGTTGAAGTGGACGTGACCGATACTGATGCCACGACGGCCAAATACAAGGCCCTGATTGCAGCGCAAATGAAAGCCTTCAATGTACTGGCCATACGGCTGGGCAATGCATCCCTCATCGCAGACGTCGCAAAGTTTGATGAAAAACGTGTCTTGCCGTTTTTGAAATCGCTTTCGATTGAAGAAGAAAGCATCAGTCCCGGACGCTACAAGGGTAAACTGACGGTGCGCTTTTTGCCAGCCAAAATCCGAAGCCTCTACAGCGGATTTGGCGTGAAGGTTGCTGGTGAACAAGGACCTTCATTTTTGGTATTGGCAATATGGAAAGACAAAGGCACCCAGACTTTATGGCAAGACAACCCTTGGCGCCAGGCCTGGATCAATCTGCACGCCGAGCAGTCCCTCATTCCCGTTATCGTGCCCTTGGGCGATCTGGAAGACAGTGGCAGCATTAGCGTTACCGATGTTTTGAGTGAAGATGCCGTGAAGATTGAGAAAATCCGGCGGCGCTATGACGTGGCATCCGTCCTTGTGGCCTTTGCCGAACCGGCCGAAGGTGGCGGCGTGCATGCAACAATGTCGGGAAAATCACCCCTTGGAAAGCTGACTTTTGACAAGGTCTATACCGCCGAAAGCGGCACCCTGCAGGATTCAGTGGAACTCGCAGCCATGCGTTTTCATGAAGTAATGCTCGACAAGTTCAAATCAGGAGCCACAAAAGCCGCAGCCGAACAATCGGCCAGCAAGGCCAAGGAGGAAAACAACAAGCGCAAAACTGTGTCGGTTTCCGTGCCATTTGCCGGTCCTTCGCAATGGAACGGTTTACGGTCCAGACTGCTTTCAACACCGGGCATCCTCGGTCTGGATGTCTCGTCATTGGCCGGAGACGGAGCTGTCGTCAGTTTGACCTACACAGGTAAACTGGATGAAGTGGAAGCCTCGTTACAGGCTTCGGGATTGCGTCTGTCTCGCGTTGATGGCGCACTTGTCGTTGAACAGTTTTGAGTTTTGACATGCCAGTCAACTTGCCCAATGCCATCACCATTTGCCGCATACTACTGGTGCCGTTTACGGTTTGGTTGATTATATCTGGCGCCAATCTTGCTGCTTTCGTCACATTCCTCGTGGCGGGGTTGAGCGACGCTGTTGACGGTTTTTTGGCCCGAAAATTTGCCGCCCAGACCGAACTGGGGGCCTATCTTGATCCTATTGCCGACAAGGCATTGCTTGTCTCGATTTATGTTGCGCTTGCCATTACTGGCGTGATGCCGGTCTGGCTTGCCATTCTGGTGGTGACGCGGGATGTTCTCATTGTTGGTGCCGTGGTTTTGGCCAGGGTGATGGAAAAACCCATTGCGATGAAACCATTGTGGATTTCAAAACTCAATACAACGGCCCAAATCGTTTATGCCGGCGTGGCATTGGGCTTTCTGGCTTTCGATCTGGATTTGCCATTCATCCTTAATGCCTCGATCGGTGCTGTCGCTGTGTTGACCGTGCTTTCGGGGGGGCTTTACATGCGTGCCTGGGTCCGCCACATGTCGGGTCCGTCAACCACCTAATGCAGCGAGCAATCGCGTGAGGGAGACAAATCAATGACCTTGCAAAAGCAAGTCAGTTTCTGGTTGGTCGCATTGTTGGCCTTTGTCCTCTTGCTGTGGGCCCTGCAGGAAATCCTGCTGCCGTTCATCGCAGGCTTTGTCCTGGCCTACTTCCTTGACCCCGTGGCAGATGCCCTGGAGCGGCTGGGGCTTCACCGTATAATCGCCACACTGTTGATCCTGGTGATTGCCGTGACGGGTGTCGTTGTAACCGTGCTGGTCGTTGCACCCGTGCTGGGTGACCAGGCCATGAAGCTGGCGCAAGACCTGCCCAGCCTTTTGAAAGCGCTGATAGCGCGGCTTGAGGAAGTCACGCCACAAAACATCAAGGACATGCTGGAAAAATCCGGCGGCAATGTTTCGGGATCAATTGGTGATATCGCCGGAAAAATGACGGGGTGGTTTGCCGCCCTGCTGCAATCATTGCTGACTGGTGGCATGGCCTTGGTCAACGTCTTGTCGTTGCTGATTGTGACGCCCATCGTGGCGTTTTATCTGCTGGCAGATTGGGATCGCATTGTTGCCAAAGTCGATAGCTGGGTGCCCCGCGAACATGTCGAAGAGGTCCGCAACATCGCCCGCGACATCGACAAGGCCATGGCAGGGTTCATCCGGGGGCAGGGCACTGTCTGCCTGGTCCTCGGCCTGTTTTATGCCATTGGGCTTTCGCTTGCTGGTCTGAAGTTCGGGTTGGCCATTGGCTTTGGCGCTGGTCTTTTGAGTTTCATCCCCTATGTCGGTGCCATCATTGGCGGCGTATTGGCTATTGGCGTGGGACTGGTGCAATTCTGGCCGGACTACAATGCAGTACTCTTGATTGTCGGCATCTTTGTTGTGGGGCAGCTGCTGGAAGGCAATTTCCTTTCCCCCAAACTGGTGGGGGGGTCGATTGGCCTGCATCCGGTGTGGTTGATGTTTGCCCTGTTTGCCTTTTCCTATGTCTTCGGTTTTGTTGGGTTGCTGCTGGCAGTTCCTTTGGCAGCGGCGGCGGGCGTATTCGTGCGCTACGCCTTGAAAAGCTATCTGGCCTCGCGACTTTACAAGGGGACACCGCCTGAAGAGATCGTGTCACTTACAACCACGGTATCCAAAACAACCAAGCGCAGCCGGGCTTGAACGTGGCACGACAGCTTGCACTGGATTTGGGCCTGCGGCCTGCTGTGGGGCGGGATGATTTCCTTGTTGCCGCCTCCAACCAGGAAGCCGTGGCCATCGTGGATCAATGGCCAAACTGGCCCAGCTATGGCGCTGTTATCAGTGGACCTGCCGGCAGCGGCAAAAGCCATCTCGCCACGGTTTGGCAACAACGCACCCATGCTGCCATTGTCAATGCCAAGGACTTGCACATCGAAACCCTGCCACTTCTCCTGCGCAACAAGGCGCTGGTGGTGGAGGACATGGATCAGGGCGAATTGCCGGAGCGGGCACTCTTCCACGCCTTGAACATGATTATGCAGCAATCCGGCACGATTCTCCTGACCACCAAACAGTTGCCCCAATTCGCCATCAAGGACCTGGCTTCACGTATCTCGGCCCTGCCGCAAGGTCATATCAAAACCGCCGATGATGCCTTGTTGCGCGGCGTTTTGGTTAAGTTGTTTAGTGATCGGCAAATCGCCATTGATGAAGCCCTTGTAAGCTTTATGCTGACCCGAATGGCGCGTTCCCTGGAATCGGCGCGCAGCTTGGTTGCAGCCATCGATCAACAAGCCCTTGAGCAGGGTGCCGAAGTCACAAAACTGTTTGTGGGGCGGGTAATGTCCCAGATGCAAAATCCGGAACTTTTTTAACGAGTCGGGCATTATTGTTTTCATCAAATCGTCATCAAAGGGTATTCTTCTAGCCATATGGACATTCAGCCCACCGCAGAAGTTTCACTTGACAACCCCAGCCGGTTTTTTAATCGCGAGCTGAGTTGGCTTGATTTCAATTTGCGTGTGTTGCGTGAAGCCAAGAATCAGCAGCATCCGTTGTTTGAGCGCCTGCGCTTCTTGTCGATTTCGGGCAGCAACCTCGATGAATTTTTCATGGTGCGGGTTGCCGGATTGGTCGGACAATTGCGTGAGCAGGTTGTCGAGTTGAGCCAGGATGGCTTGAACCCGCTTGAGCAACTTGTACTGATCCGCAAACAAACCCAATTGCTGATGGAAGAGCAGGACCAACGCTGGCTGGAACTCAGGGCCGAACTTGCAGCCCATGGCGTCGCGCTGATCGATCCGGAAGATGTGACGAAACAGGACATGGCCGTACTGGACCAGCGCTTTCTGGAACAGATATTGACCGTGGTTACACCTATAGCGATCGATCCCGCCCATCCATTTCCGTTCATTCTCAACCGCGGCTTTGTGTTGGCGGCGGAACTAAAAAGCAAGAGCGATAACAACATGATGCGAGCGTTACTTCCAGTTCCGCCGCAACTTGAGCGCTTCATCCGCTTGCCCGGCGCTGGTCATCGTTTCATCTTGCTCGAAAGCCTGCTTGCGCTGTTTTTACCGCGGCTGTTTCCAGGATATGAGGTGAGTGGCAAGGGCCTGTTCCGCGTCATCCGCGATAGCGATCTGGAAATTGAGGAAGAGGCCGAAGATCTGGTGCGGGTTTTTGAAACGGCACTCAAGCGGCGGCGTCGGGGTTCGATTATCCGCATGGAAGTTGCTGCTGCCACCCCGCGTTCGCTGGTTGATTTTTTTGCATCGGAACTTGACGTGCAGTCCGAAAACACTGTCGAAAGCCGGGGACTGCTGGGCTATGCCGATACGGCACAGCTCATTCTTGATGATTTGCCGGAACTGAAATTCCGCCCCTTTGTGGCACGATTTCCAGAGCGTGTGCGTGATCATGGGGGTGATATTTTTGCAGCCATCCGGCAAAAGGATTTCATCGTCCACCACCCTTACGAAAGTTTTGACGTGGTGGTGCAGTTCATCCGCCAGGCCGCCGCCGATCCTGATGTCATCGCCATCAAGCAGACACTTTACCGAACCTCCCGCAACTCCCCCGTCGTTGCCGCTCTCGCCAAGGCCGCCGAAGCCGGAAAATCTGTCATGGCCCTGATTGAACACAAGGCGCGGTTTGACGAAGAGGCCAATATCCAATGGGCCCGGGACTTGGAACGGGCAGGGGTGCAGGTGGTATTTGGTTTCATGGAACTGAAGACCCATGCCAAGGTCGCCATGGTGGTGCGCCGGGAAGGCAGTGCCATGCGCACTTATGTACATTTTGGCACGGGCAACTACCATCCGATTACAGCCAAGGTTTACACAGATCTCTCGTTCTTCACTTGTGATCCGGCATTGGCCCGTGATGCCGCCCGCATATTCAATTTCATTTCGAGCTATGCCCGACCTGAAGAATTGGAGCGCATTTCGCTTTCGCCCATCAATCTCAAGACCCGTTTACTGGAACATATCGACGAGGAAATTGCCCACGCCAAAGCCTCAAGGCCAGGGCATATCTGGGCCAAGATGAATTCACTGGTTGATCCCGACATCATCGACGCCATGTACCGGGCTTCACAACAGGGGGTGAAAATTGATCTGGTGGTGCGCGGTGTGTCCTGCTTGCGACCAGGCGTTCCCGGTCTTTCCGACAATATTCGTGTCAAGAGCATCATCGGCAGGTTTCTTGAACATTCCCGCATCATTTGTTTCGGCGCCGGCAAAACCTTGCCTCACAATTCAGCCAAGGTCTACATTGCGTCAGCCGACTTGATGCCGCGCAATTTGCAGCGTCGCGTCGAAACCCTGATCCCCGTTGAAAATCCCACCGTGCATGACCAGGTGCTTGATCAGATCATGGTTGCAAATTTCAGGGACAATCAGCAGAGTTGGGAACTGTTGCCCGATGGATCATCGCGCCGCATCACGCCAGAGCCGAATGAAGAGCCCTTTAATGCCCATGAATACTTCATGAACAATCCATCATTGTCAGGCCGCGGCACTTCAATCAAAGGCAGTGTCCCGCCCAAAATTCCACAAACACGCAAAAAAGCCCCAAAAGCAAAGTGAAAAAAGTGAGCTGGCATACAGGATTTCGCTTGCAACCGCCCAAGTACCGACCCGTGGCAGTTGTTGATATTGGTTCAAACTCCGTGCGCCTCGTCGTCTATGACGGGCTGCGTCGCTCGCCGACACCGATTTTCAACGAGAAAATTTTATGCGGACTTGGCAAGGGATTGGCAATCACTGGCATGCTCGATGCAACGGCCGTCGTGCGGGCCACGTCGGCCCTGCGGCGTTTCCGTGCTCTCGTCAAACAAATCGGTTGCCATGAAGTGTTTGCCGTTGCCACCGCAGCAGCCCGTGACGCCAAAAATGGCGACGAATTTATCGATGCGGCAGAAAAGTCCTTGGGCTACAGCATCAATGTGCTTTCCGGCAAAGACGAAGCCCGTTACGCAGCCTTGGGCGTGATTGCCGGCATTCCCGATGCCAATGGCGTTGTCGGTGATTTGGGTGGCGGCTCACTTGAGTTGATCGACGTGCGCGACGGCAAATTGTATGATGGCGTAACGCTACCCTTGGGGCCACTGCGATTGATCGATACGTCGGGCGACAACATGGCAAGGGCCCGCCAGCAAGTCGATGAATACCTGGCCGAAACAAAAGTTCTGCAAACGCTGAAAGGCCGGACATTCTATGCCGTCGGTGGCACCTGGCGAAATTTGGCGCGGGTGCATCTTTCCCACAATGGCTATCCCCTGCATGTTTTGCACCAATATTCCATGACGGGCCAACAAGCCCAGTCGATCGCCAGTTTCGTAGCAGGTCTTTCGAGCACAGCGCTGAATGAAATGAAGGATGTTTCCAGTTCCCGCTCCGCGACCATGCCATTTGGCTCCATGGTTCTTGAGCGTCTGATAGAGTTTGGCAAACCCCGCGATGTGGTGTGTTCGGTCTATGGTGTACGGGAAGGCTTCCTCTATGCCAAGCTGCCGCGCAAGAAAGCCAAACTTGATGCGTTGCTGTCTTCCTGTTGGGATTTCGCCCGCCGCTATTCCAGGTCGCCCCAGCACGAACTGGAACTCTGCGATTGGACCGATCAACTTTTCGGCAATGGATTGATACCAGAAACGCCAGCCGAAAAACGCCTACGTCATGCCGCCTGCCTGCTGGCCGACATTGGCTGGCGCGCCCACCCCGATTACCGGGCAGATCGTTCACTCGGCATGATTTCGCAAGTGCATTCGTCGGCATCGATCATCCCGGTCGCGTCTTCCTCGCACTCACCATTTTCTATCGTTACGAAGGCGAAGTGATGAAGGACGATCTCACGCGGCTGATCAGCGAAGAAGAAATGGAACGCGCCCACTTGCTCAGTTCAATTTTCCGACTGGCTTACATTCTTTCAGCCGCCATGCCAGGCATGTTGCCGCGCATTGGACTCACGCTTGAAAGCAGCAAAATTCTGACTCTGAGTTTGCCCGCCAAACTGAAGGATTTGATGGGCGAGCGCATCGAAAAGCGGCTGTCCAGCCTGGCCTTTGAAATGGGCCGTACACCGAAAGTCAAGATCGGCGGCAAGTGATTGCTCTGGCAGATTTCCGTGTGTTGCTCCCCCACCTCGGCCCTTCGGGCACCTCCTCCCCGATGAAGAATCGGGGCGGAGGGTGTGGTTGGATACCGACTTCAATCCACGCCCTCCAACCCGATTCTTCATCGGGGAGGAGGTGGCGCGAAGCGACGGAGGTGGGGAACGCTTGCGAACCTGAATGAAATTACTGTGTGAAAATCCGGGCGCGGCCGTTTTCCATGCCGATGGTGGCTTTGCCGTGTTTGATGGCTAGCGCCACGTCGCCAAAAACTTCCCGACGCCAGCCTTCCATGGCGGGTACATCGGCTGTGTCGCTCACTGCTATGGCGTCAATATCCGAAGCGCTGGCAATCAGTTTAGGCGCGATTGATTGACGCTCGCTGACGATTTTCAGGGCCAGTTTCAAAACTTCCGCCGCTGCTTCCTGTGATGATGTCATTTCGTCGCCGCGCCCCTTGGCGGGGGGAATGCTGGCGGCGTCGCGGGCCAGTCCTTCGGCAACCGCCTGTAAAATGCCTTTGCCAATTACACTGTCGGCTGAACCCCGTGGCAGCAAACGCAACTGGTGCAAGGCCTCGACATTTTGTGGAACCTGAATCGCAATCTCGCCAATCGCTTCATCTTTCAGGATGCGGCCACGCGGCACATTCTTGTTTTGGGCCTCGCGTTCCCGCCAGGCCGCAACTGCCATCAACGTGGCCTGTTGCTTTTTGTTTTGGATACGCGCCTTGATCCGTCGCCAGCTTTGCTCCGGGTCAACCCGGTAAGTCTCAGCGTTGGCCAAATCAGCCAATTCGCCAGCCAGCCAATCGCCACGATTTTCTTTCTCAATTTCATCACGCAGCTTTTCATAGACCGTGCGGAGATGCGTCACATCAGACAGCGCATAGGCAGCTTGTTTGTGGGTGAGCGGGCGGCGCGACCAGTCGGTGAATTGTGATGACTTGTCGATCTGTGCACCAACCAGTTTGCGCACAATCGCTTCGTAGCCCACCTGGTCACCAAAACCACAAACCATGGCGGCGATTTGCGTATCAAAAACCGGCGTTGGCACAAGGTCTGCGATGTTCACCAGAATTTCGATGTCTTGCCGTGCCGCATGAAACACCTTCAAGATTGATGCATCAGCCATAAGGTCAAAAAACGGTTGCAGGTCAATGCCCTTGGCCAAGGGATCGACCAGTGCTGCATGCTCTTTGCCGGCGATCTGGATCAGGCAAAGTATAGGGTAGTAAGTCGTCTCCCGCAAAAATTCGGTGTCGACAGTTATGTAAGTTTCACCGCGTAGGTTTTCGCAAAACTGGGCGAGGGCGGTTGTTTCGCTGATCAGCGGTATTTCTACAGGAGTTGTCATTTAAAGTCTTCTCAAGCGCGGCCAAACACGCGGGTAAATATCGTATCGACATGGCGCGTGTGATAGCCAAGGTCAAACAGGGCTTCAAGTTCGTCATCCGTCAAATGTTTTGAAACATCGGCGTCAGCCTTCAACAAGGGCAAGAACTGCCCTTCACCGCGCCAGACAGGCATGGCATTACGCTGTACGGCGGCATAGGAATCTTCCCGGCTCATGCCTTTTTGCGTAAGGGCCAGCAACACCCGTTGCGAATGTACAAGGCCGCCGAGTCGGTCAAGATTGCGCTGCATGTTTTCTGGGTAAACCAACAGCTTGTCGACAACCCCGGTCAAGCGGCGAAGCGCAAAATCCAGATGCACCGTTGCATCAGGTCCAATGCCGCGCTCGACCGATGAATGGGAAATATCCCGTTCATGCCACAGCGCAACATTTTCCATGGCAGGGATAGTTGCCGAACGCACCAGACGCGCCAGGCCCGTGAGATTTTCAGTCAACACTGGATTGCGCTTGTGCGGCATGGCTGATGAACCTTTTTGCCCCGGCGAAAAATATTCCTCCACTTCGAGAACTTCCGTCCGTTGCAGATGCCGGATTTCCGTGGCCAAGCGTTCAACTGAACTGGCGATCACACCCAGAACAGAAAAGAACATGGCATGTCGGTCACGCGGAATGACTTGCGTTGAAATAGGCTCTACCGCCAGTCCCAATTGTTTTGCCACATGCTCTTCAACCGAAGGATCGATATTGGCAAATGTACCCACAGCTCCAGAAATCGCGCAGGTCGCAATGTCCTTGCGGGCGAAAATCAATCGATCTTTGGCGCGTTGAAACTCCGCATGGGCAAAAGCCATTTTCAGGCCAAAGGTGATGGGTTCCGCATGAATGCCGTGGCTGCGGCCAATGCAGGGCGTATTCTTGTGTTCAAAGGCCCGCTTCTCCAGCGCCGCCAACAAGCCATCCAAATCTTTCAACAGCAGATCAGCCGCCCGCGTCAGCTGGATGTTGAAACACGTATCCAGCACATCCGAAGACGTCATGCCCTGATGCACAAACCGCGCTTCCGGACCGACAATTTCTGAAAGATGTGTCAGGAAGGCAATTACATCATGCTTGGTGACGGTCTCGATCTCATCAATCCGGGCCACATCAAACACGGCATCGCGGCCTTTTTCCCAAATCACTCTGGCGGCTTCGCGGGGAATGATGCCCAATTCAGCCATGCGATCTGCCGCATGGGCCTCAATTTCAAACCATATCTTGAATCGTGTTTCAGGTGCCCAGATCAGGGCCATGTCTTTGTGGGAATAACGGGGGATCATGAAATGCCTTTTGTAGAATGGAATTGCTCCAACTCGGTCTAGAATCCAACTGCTCTAGCAAATGCCGGGCAGGGTGGCGAGAGGCTTCAATGGAACTTGAAGGGCACCGCAATGAACCGGCGATCTGTTCCTTCGAAACCCCGGCTCAAAATCAAAAACATCAGAAGGCCTTGAATGTTACGATGGTGTAAGTATCGCGAATGCCCGCAATGGATTGTACCTTGTCGGCAACAAATCTTCCCACATCGTCATTTTCTTCGAGGTAAAACTTGACCAGCAAATCAAAGCCACCCGCTGTCGAATAAATCTCCGAGGCAATTTCCGCATCGGCAATCGCTGTGGCCACAACATAGGATTGACCGAGTTCACATTTGATTTGAACAAAAAATGCCCGCATGAATTTCCTCGTCCCTATGGTTTTTCCGGCGCAAAAGCACCATTTCTCCAACGATACCAAATAAACGGCTGCTCTTGAAGATCGCCTTTGGCATCAAATTTCAGGATGCCCAAGACCGTAGACACAGCTTCGCCTGCCAGCAGCCAATCCGCCAAGGCGCGATTATTGTTGACGGTGCGCGCCTTGGCAGCGGCCACATAAACCTGAACCGCCCCATAGGCAGGCAGCGTCGCACCTTCCGGATCAGCCTCCTTGAGCCGCAATGCGTTTACAGTGGGAATTGCTGTCACCAAAGA
>JANONM010000385.1:0-3112 GCA_031420855.1 Hyphomicrobiales bacterium | reverse complement strand
TTCGTCGCGGTCCTGGTGCAAACCCATTTTGGCGTCGGCGTTGTAGAAATTGACGAGGCAGGCTTCGGCGGAGTGAGGGTAATCTGCAATGTCGGTCCATAGCCTGGTCAAAACCTCCGGCATGGCAGGCCAGGGTTCACCTGTCACCGGATGCGTGGATTGATAGCGATAGCCTGTCTTGTCTGAAACCCAGCCCAATGTTCCAAGATTGGTCATCCGTACGCTGAAAGGTTTTCCGGTGCGCGGCATGACGGGGGTGAACAAGGGGGCCTGCACCACGGCCTGGCGCAAGACAACCAGCAATTCTCCCTGCTGGACACTGTCAAAATATTCCGGGAAATGGCGAAGGCCGTTGGTCATGGAGTGATCATACGATGAAATCCACCCTCTTCGCATCGTCATTCCAGACGCGCGTGTAGCGCAGCGAAACAAGCTGGGGACCGAATTGCGCGGGAATGACGAGAGCTGGGGAAACCGAAATCTTCTCCAAGAATCCTTGATAGGTCAGAGCCGCCCCCCTATATAGCGCCAGAACGCCGGGACCATTGATCGTTTCGGGAGGATTGAAACCGGAGGCAGCATCCCCATTTTGGGGCCTGTTCGACGCCTGAAGGGGTCGAATGACGCTGCCTGCCACTGGAGGTAAGACATGGCTAAAGTAATTGGAATTGATCTTGGCACCACCAACTCTTGCGTGGCCGTCATGGAAGGCAAAACCCCCAAGGTGATTGAAAATGCCGAAGGGGCCCGCACCACGCCATCCATCGTCGCATTCACAGCAGATGGTGAAACCCTGGTCGGACAGCCCGCCAAACGCCAGGGCGTGACCAATCCTGAAAACACCTTCTTTGCCATCAAGCGCCTGATTGGCCGCCGCATGGAAGACCCGATGGTGGCCAAGGACAAGAAGCTGGTTCCCTATGCCATCGTCAAGGCCGACAATGGCGATGCCTGGGTTGAGTCGCGTGGCACCAAATATGCCCCATCACAAATTTCAGCCTTCACCCTCACCAAGATGAAGGAAACCGCTGAGCGTTATCTCGGCGAACCCGTGACCCAAGCCGTGATTACCGTTCCGGCCTACTTCAATGACAGCCAGCGCCAAGCCACCAAGGATGCGGGCAAAATTGCCGGCCTCGAAGTGTTGCGCATCATCAACGAGCCCACCGCTGCTGCACTGGCTTATGGTTTGGACAAGCGCGAAGCGGGGACCATTGCGGTTTATGACTTGGGCGGTGGCACTTTCGACGTCTCGGTTCTGGAAATCGGGGACGGTGTATTTGAAGTCAAATCCACCAACGGCGATACGTTCCTCGGCGGTGAAGACTTCGACATGCGTATCGTCGTTTATCTCGCAGACGAATTCAAGAAAGAACAGGCCATTGATCTGCGCAAGGACAAGCTGGCTTTGCAGCGCCTGCGTGAAGCGGCTGAAAAGGCCAAGGTTGAATTGTCGTCGTCGATGCAGACCGAAATCAATCTCCCCTTCATTACGGCTGATGCCTCAGGCCCCAAGCATTTGGCCTTGAAGTTGACCCGCGCCAAGCTAGAAGCGCTTGTCGATGATCTCATTCAGAAGACGGTTGAGCCCTGCCGTCAAGCGTTGAAAGACGCTGGCGTGACGGCTGGCCAAATTGATGAAGTGGTATTGGTCGGCGGTATGACCCGCATGCCCAAGGTCATCGAAGTGGTGAAGCAGTTCTTTGGCAAGGAACCCCACAAGGGTGTGAACCCTGATGAAGTCGTCGCCATCGGTGCGGCCATTCAGGGCGGTGTATTGAAGGGCGAAGTCAAGGACGTGTTGTTGCTTGATGTGACGCCACTGTCACTCGGCATTGAAACCCTGGGCGGTGTGTTCACACGTTTGATTGACCGCAACACCACGATCCCCACGAAGAAGTCACAAGTGTTCTCCACCGCTGATGACAACCAGACGGCGGTGACCATCCGCGTGTTCCAAGGGGAGCGCGAAATGGCGGCTGACAACAAGATGCTGGGCCAGTTTGATTTGATGGGCTTGCCACCGGCACCGCGAGGCATGCCGCAGGTTGAAGTCACCTTTGATATCGACGCCAACGGCATTGTCAATGTTTCGGCAAAAGACAAGGCGACCAACAAGGACCAGCAGATCCGCTTTCAGGCCTCTGGCGGCCTGTCGGATGCTGAAGTTGAAAAGATGGTCAAGGACGCCGAAGCCAACGCCGCCGAGGACAAAAAGAAGGTGGCACTGGTGGAAGCCAAAAACCAGGCTGAAGGTCTTGTTCACTCCACCCAGAAGTCCATTCTGGATCTGGGCGAGAAGATCAGCCCCGCCGACAAGCAAGGCGCTGAAGATGCCATTGCTGCTGTCAAGGAAGCCATTGCTGCTGGCGATGTTGAGGTGATCAAGGAAAAGACCACGGCACTTGGCCAGGCTGCCATGAAAATTGGCGAGGCGCTGTACAAGCAGTCCGGCGCTGGTGCCACGGATGGCGCTGGCCCCGACACCTCGGATAATCCGGGTGCCGACCACGACGATATCGTTGACGCCGACTTCGAAGAAGTGAAGGACGACGACAAGAAGGCATAACAGGTGCCAGATGTCGGGTGCCAGGTATCAAGGGCAAAACCTTTGATGCCTGCACCCGATGGTTCAGTTCCGTTTTCCCTTTACTTGATACCTGATACCTGAGACCTGATACCTGATATGGCCAAACGTGATTTCTACGACATTCTGGGTGTAGCAAAAGGTGCTGATGAAAAGGCACTGAAGTCTGCCTATCGCAATCAGGCCAAAAAACTGCACCCCGATGCCAACCCTGGTGACAAGACCATGGAAGCCAAGTTCAAGGAGTTGAACGAGGCCTATGACATCCTGAAGGATCCCCAGAAAAAAGCCGCTTATGACCGCTTCGGCCATCAGGCTTTTGAAGGTGGAGCGGCGGGAAGGCCCGGTGGTGCCGGCTTTGGACCCGACTTCGGTAATTCCATGTCGGACATCTTTGAAGACCTGTTTGGTGATTTCATGGGGGGCCAAGGTGGACAAGCCGGCCAGCGTGGGGGACGCCAAAAGGGCAGGGGTGCCAGCGGTGCCCAGCGCGGCTCTGATCTGCGCTATAATCTTGAAGTCAGT
>JANONM010000384.1:0-2176 GCA_031420855.1 Hyphomicrobiales bacterium | reverse complement strand
CATTGTTCATGGCTTCATTGAACTTGCCTGACAGGGGCAATCTGATGCTGGCGACCTGTTTGCCGCCGCCTGTCAAATGCAGGTTTACCAGGGCGCGTTGAACGTGGTTGGAGGACTGGAACATGGACAAACTCCGCTTTTCGGCATGAATAGGCCAAAATGCTTGGGAAAGTGTTGCCGCAGAAAGATTCGCTGTCGGAAATTGCTTTAGCCGTGGTCCCATGCTATGCGCCGCCCAACCCCTGAGCGTTAGGCTTTCGATATATTTGTAAGCTACGCCGCAACATATTGACAATAATCGGGTTTTCCAGGACTTGGACCACTTGGACCAAGGCTGGCCTGATGCATTGCAGAGAAAGAACCGCTGCCCCATGAATTTGCGCAACATCGCCATCATCGCCCACGTTGACCACGGCAAAACCACCTTGATCGACCGGCTCTTGTCGCTTTCGGGGTCATTCCGGGAAAATCAGAAAGTGGCCGAGCGCGCCATGGACTCCAATGATCTGGAGCGGGAGCGCGGCATTACCATTCTGGCCAAGGTGACATCTCTCACCTGGAAAGACACCCGCATCAACATCGTTGACACGCCAGGCCACGCCGATTTTGGTGGCGAAGTCGAACGCATTCTCAACATGGTCGATGGTGCCGTGTTGCTGGTGGATGCCGCAGAAGGCCCCATGCCGCAGACCAAGTTTGTGTTGCAGAAGGCCTTGAAGCTTGGCTTGAAGCCCATCGTTGTGGTCAACAAGATTGACCGACCGGATGAACGCCATATCGAAGTGGTGATCGAGGTGTTTGACCTGTTTGCGGCACTCGAAGCCACGGATGAGCAGCTGGATTTCCCGATCATCTATGGTTCGGCCAAGCATTCCTGGATGAGCCGCAAGGCCGAAGGACCGCAGGAAAACATGGACGCGTTGTTTGACATGATCGTCAGCCACTTCAAGCCACCTGTGGTGGAGGAAGGACCGTTTCGCATGTTGGTGACGACGATTGAAGCCAATCCGTTTCTGGGCCGCGTGTTGACAGGCCGTATTCGATCAGGTTCGGTCAAGGCCAATCAAACCATCCGGTCATTGGGCCGCACAGGTGATGTGGTGGAAACCGGGCGTATTTCAAAAGTCCTGGCGTTTCGCGGACTAGAGCGGGTGCCAGTGGAAGAAGCCTTTGCGGGCGACATTGTTGCGATTTCGGGTCTCACCACTTCAACGGTTGCCGATACTTTGTGCGATCCCACGGTGACAACACCGATTGCCGCGCAGCCGATTGATCCTCCGACTCTTACCATGACCTTCCGCATCAATGATGGTCCGCTTGCTGGCAAGGAAGGCGACAAGGTGCAAAGCCGCGTCATTCGTGACCGCCTGCTGCGTGAAGCCGAAGGCAATGTGGCCTTGAAAGTGTCGGCTTCAGAAAATGAAACCGATGCCTTTGAAGTGGCGGGACGGGGTGAATTGCAACTTGGCATTCTCATCGAAACCATGCGGCGCGAAGGCTTCGAACTCACGGTGGGACGTCCCCGCGTGGTTTTCAAGCAAGACCCGGAGACGGGTGAAAAGCTCGAACCCATCGAAGAAGTGATCATTGACGTTGATGAAGAATATACCGGCATCGTAGTGCAGAAAATGTCGGAGCGGCGGGCTGAGATGCGCGACATGCGCCCTTCCGGCACGGGCCGCCAGCGCATCATGTTCCATGCCCCGACCCGTGGCCTTATCGGTTATCAGGGCGAGTTGATGACAGACTCCCGGGGGACTGCCATCATGAACCGGATTTTCCATGACTATTCACCGCATGTCGGTGAAATCCCCAGCCGCCATACGGGGGCTTTGCTGTCGAATTCCGATGGCAATGCCGTGGCCTATGCGATTTTCAATCTGCAGGACCGGGGGCCGATGTTCATTGAGCATGGCACCAAGGTTTATGCCGGCATGATCATTGGCGAACATACGCGCGGCAATGACCTTGAACTCAACGTGATCAAGGGCAAGAAACTCACCAACGTGCGGGCTTCCGGCAAGGATGAAGCGGTGGTGTTGACGCCGCCGATCAAGATGTCGCTGGAAAAGGCGCTGGCTTATGTGGGCGAAGACGAACTGGTGGAGATCACGCCAAAATCCATCCGTCTACGGAAGATTTACCTTGACTCGAATGAACGCAAGCGCATGAGCCG
>JANONM010000383.1:0-10445 GCA_031420855.1 Hyphomicrobiales bacterium | reverse complement strand
CGGTTTACGTCGCTCGCATGGTCCTCTTCCTTGCTTCCGATGATGCGATGATGTGCACAGCCAACAACTACATGGTGGAAGCAGGTTCCATATAGGTCTGATACGCTTTTCAACAGGCGATGCCGATGCGATTTGCAAATTTGTGAGGTTTCAACTGCATACTTCGCTCATGACATGGTCTCCAATGCGTGGGCGATAGTGTAGCGGCCCTTGAGATGCGGCGGTGCTGCGGCATCGAGAGCATCAAGTGTTGCGCGGATAACGGGAAAACCATGACGGCGTGCCGATTCAAAAGGGCCGCGCGGAAAATTCAGGCCGAGCTTCATGGCCGTTTCAATACCTGCCACGTCAACACTGCCTTCAGCCAGAAGCGTTGCTGCTTCATTTGCAAGCGTGGCTTCAATGCGCAGAACGATGTTCGCAGCATCACCGGGTGCCTTGCCAGGCGTTTCAGGAAACACAAAGCCCCGGCCTGTCTTGCGACCGAGATCACCACTGGAAACTTGGGCAACCAGCGCATCAAACACATGGTAGCGCGGGTGCTGATCCATGGCCGCCGCAAGCCCACGGCTTGCCGCAAGATTGATATCGGCGCCAATCAGATCAATCAAACTGAACGGACCCAACCGATATCCCGCAGCCATCATTGAAGCGTCGATGTCAGCGGCACTTCGTCCTTCTTCAAGCAGGGCCAATGCTTCACCATAGAAGGGCCTGGCGCAGCGGTTGACGATAAAGCCGGGACGATCAGCACAGGCAATCACGGTTTTCCCGGCTGCTTCGGTGAGGTTTCGGGCTTTGGTCAGGGCACCAGTATCTGTTGCTGCGAGTGCCACCAGTTCTACCAGTTTCATCACAGGTGCCGGGTTGAAAAAATGCAAGCCAACCAGGCGGTCTGCATGCTTCATGCCGCTTGCGATGGCGCCAATTGAGAGCGACGAGGTATTGGTTGCCAACACCGTGTCGCGATCCACAACCTGTTCAAGTTGTGAAAACAAATGGCGTTTTGCATCCAGGGTCTCAATGATGGCTTCAATGACCAATGTGGCATTGCCCATGCCATTCACATCATCAACAATCCTGATCCGCGCCAACATGGCATCGCGCACGTCAGCAGCAAGTTTGCCCGCGTTCACCCGGTCTGTCAGCCTTGCATGCAAGTGGGGCAGGGCGGCTTCACGGGTGGACTGCATGTCGTCTGTCGCCACAACATTGAACCCGGCTTGCGCATAAACCTGCACGATGCCCTGTCCCATGGTACCCAAGCCAACCACACCAATGGTTGTCGGTCCTGTCATGTTCCCGTGAAGTCCGGTTTGCGCTTGGCTCGAAAAGCTACAATGCCTTCCGCCTTGTCGGCGCTGTCCAGCAAGGCTTCGAATGCCGAGCGTTCGACGTTGAAGGCAAGCCGGTTCTCGTCTCCCTGCAAAATGCTGCGTTTGGCCGCTTGCAAAGCCAAAGGCGCACGGATTGCCAATTTTTTGCACAGGTTTTCTGCTTCAGGCAATGCTGAACCCTCAACCCGCCAGCCGGCAATGCCCCACGCCTCAGCTGTGGCTGCGTCAATGATTTCACCCAGCATCACCATGCGCAAGGCCCGCGCCCGCCCCGCAAGGGCCAGTAACCGTTGTGCGCCACCTGCACCCGGAATGAGGCCAAGGTTGGTTTCAGGCAGGCCAAGCCTGGCCGTGCTTCCCAAGACCATGCAATCGGCCATCAGGGCCAATTCGAATCCACCGCCGAGGCAAAAGCCATCGACAGCGGCAACCATCGGTTTGGGGAAATGACGAATGCGGGCCCAAAAACCTTTGCGCGGATCCACGGCAGCTTCAGCACTGGACTTGCTTTCAATCTCGGTGATATCGGCGCCTGCTGCAAAATTTCCGGCCGCACCACAGATCAGGACAGCGCGGCAGGAATTGTCCCCCGCCAGCCCATCCAACGCGTCGGCCAGGCGCGACAACAGCCGGGAATTCAGCGCATTTCGCACCGTTGGCCGGTTCAAGGTCAGGCGCACCCATCCGTCAGAAGCTTCGACGATCAAATCATCCATGCCCCATGATGCTCCACCAATCGGAAATTTCAAGTCAAAAATTTTAAGCTTGAAATTGTTTTGAACTGGTGCCAGTTTGAACAGGAATTGAACCAGGGAGCGACTCGGCCATGAAGGTTCTTTGTCTCGGCGGCGGACCTGCTGGACTTTATTTCGCAATTTCCCTGAAGTTGCGCGACGCCTCCCATGATGTGACGGTGCTTGAGCGCAATCGTGCCAACGATACCTTCGGCTGGGGCGTCGTGTTATCCGACGATGCGCTTTCCCGCATGCAGAAAAATGATCCCGCAAGCACCGACGCCATTCGAGGCAACTTTGCCTACTGGGATGACATCGCCGTTGTCCACCGGGGAAAGCGCACCGTTTCAGGCGGGCATGGCTTTGCCGGCATTGGTCGCAAGGCCATGCTCATCATCCTGCAACAACGCGCCCGCGAACTGGGCGTCAACATGCTTTTTGAAACCGAGTTCAAGTCGGTGGGGGAGTACCGAAAACACCATGATATTGTTGTCGGGTGCGACGGCATAAACTCGCTGGTGCGCCGGGAGTACGCAGCAGTCTTCAAACCTGATATCGACACGCGGCGCTGCAAGTTCGTCTGGCTTGGCACCCATCAGAAATTCAACGACGCCTTTACATTCATCTTCGAAAAAACCGGGCATGGTTGGGTGTGGGCGCACGTTTATCAATTCGATGCCAACACTGCGACATTCATCGTCGAGTGCCTGCCAGAGACTTGGGAGCGCTGGGGCTTTGCGGATATGTCCAAGGAGGAAACGGTTGCGACGTGTCAGCGGATTTTTGCAAAACACCTCGACGGTCACGATCTGATTTCGAATGCCGCCCATCTGCGGGGCTCTGCGGTGTGGATGCAGTTTCCGCGCATCATCTGCGAGCAATGGTATCATGAAAACGTTGTCTTGATGGGCGATGCTGCAGCAACCAGTCATTTTTCCATTGGTTCGGGCTCTCGCCTTGCTTTTGATTCAGCCATTGCGCTGGCAGATTATTTGCACTCTGAGCCTTCATTGGAGCAGGCTTTCCAGCGCTATCAGGATGAACGCCGGGTTGAAGTGTTGCGCATGCAATCGGCTGCCCGCAATTCGCTGGAATGGTTTGAACAGGTCGAGCGCTATCTCGACATGCCCACAGAACAATTTGCCTATTCGTTGCTCACCCGAAGCCAACGCATCAGCCACGAAAACCTGCGTCTGCGGGATCCCCAATGGCTTCGCAAATCTGAAGATTGGTTCCAGCAAAATGCGGGCGGCAGGCAAGGGCGCACACCGATGTTTGCGCCGCTGAAGCTGCGCAACATGGAACTGGTCAATCGCGTTGTTGTGTCGCCCATGGCACAATACAAGGCTGTGGATGGCTGCCCGACGGACTGGCACTTCGTGCATTATGCCGAACGCGCCAAGGGTGGCGCAGGCCTTGTCTATACAGAGATGACGTGTGTTTCGCCCGAAGCACGCATCACGCCGGGTTGCCCGGGTCTTTATAAACCGGAGCACGAGAAGGCCTGGAAACATCTTGTTGATTTTGTCCACGCCGAGACAGAGGCCAGGATTTGTTGCCAAATCGGCCATTCGGGCCGCAAGGGATCGACACAACTCGGATGGGAAGAAGATAACGCACCTTTGGAAAGTGGAAACTGGCCGGTACTGTCAGCTTCTGCGATTGCCTGGTCAAATCGCAATCAGTTGCCCAAGGCCATGCACCGGCAGGACATGGACATGGTGTTGGCGCAGTTCCAGTCGTCGACCAAAATGGCGGCGGCTGCCGGTTTTGACATGATCGAGCTGCATGCCGCCCATGGCTATCTCATATCATCATTCATTTCACCCAAATCCAATCATCGCACCGATGAGTATGGTGGCACTCTGGAAAACCGCATGCGCTATCCGCTGGAAGTGTTGCGGGCCATGCGCGCAGTCTGGGGTGAAGACAAACCAATCTCTGTTCGCCTCTCTGCCCATGATTGGGTCGGCGGCGATGGCGTGACGCCGGAGGACGCGGTGATTATCTCTCGCCTGTTTGCAGTTGCCGGAGCCGACATTATCGATGTATCAGCTGGCCAGACTTCGATTGATGCAAAGCCGGTTTATGGTCGCATGTTCCAAACACCGTTTTCCGATCGCATTCGAAATGAAGCCAATCTTGCCACCATGGCGGTGGGCAACATCTATGAGATGGATCACGTGAATTCAATTCTCATGGCGGGGCGGGCTGATCTGGTTTGCCTTGCGCGGCCCCATCTGGCTGATCCCTATTGGACATTGCATGCTGCCGTTCAATCGGGTGATGAAGCAACCAAGTGGCCACTGCCCTATCTTCCCGGCAGGGATCAGGCCCGCAGGCTCAATCAACGTGCCCAGGAAGTGATACGCGCATGAATTTCTCCGGACGACGTGTGTTGGTGACGGGTGGTGGCAGTGGACTTGGCGCTGATCTTGCCCGCAGTTTTGCTGCTGAAGGGGCCGAGGTGATCGTTGCAGGTCGTCGCGTTGAAACTTTGCAAGCCGTTGCCAAATCGGCGGTGAATATTCGCGCTGTTACTGTTGATGTGACGATTGAGGAGAGCGTGAAGGCCATGTTCGCAGCCGCAGGCCCCTGCGACATTGTCATTGCCAATGCGGGAGCCGCAACAAGTGCGCCCTTCGGTCGGACGAGTCTCTCGCAGTGGAATGACATCATATCAGTCAATCTCACAGGAACATTCCTGACGCTGCGTGAGGGCTTGAACCAGCTGCCGGGCTGGGGCCGTTTGATCGCCATTGCGTCGATTGCAGGCCTCAAGGGCTATCCCTATGTCGCACCCTATGCTGCAGCCAAGCACGGTGTGGTGGGTCTGGTGCGGAGCCTCGCTCTTGAGGTGGCGCGCAAACCCGTCACTGTCAATGCCCTGTGCCCCGGTTATCTCAACACCGAAATGACAGATCGTTCGATTGAAAACATAGTGAGGAAAACCGGACGTTCGCCCGATGAAGCGCTTGCGACATTGATGAAACAAAATCCGCAAGGTCGCCTCATCGAACCTTCTGAGGTCACTTCATCTGCACTTTGGCTTTGTGGGGCAGGTTCTGAAAGCATCAATGGACAGGCCATCGCCATCTCTGGAGGCGAGGCATGAACGTTCAGCAAATTGAATCATTGTCCAAGCGCCGCCTGAAAATGTGGCTTGGACTGCTGCATGTGAATCGTGCCACTGAATCGCATATGCGTGAGTACCTTCGGGTTAAACACCAAACAACATTGCCGCGCTTTGATGTGATGGCAGCACTTCATCGCAGCCGCAAACGCATCACCATGTCGGAGTTGAGCCGCATGCTCCTGGTCTCGAATGGCAATGCAACGGTCGTGGTCGATCGTTTGGAGCGGGACGGTCTGGTGAAACGCATGGTCTCTGATACGGATCGACGCACGATTTTTGCGGCACTGACTGTGGCAGGACTTCGGCAGTTCGAAGTACTCGCCGTCGATCATGAGCGTGAGGTCAACAACTTGTTTGATGCTCTCTCCGAGCCCGAACTTGAAACCCTGACGGTCCTGTTGAAGCGCATCAAAAAGGGCGAGAAGTCATGACCAAACTTGCAAACCTGAAACCGCAGCATTTCGACTGGCACGTAAATGTTCGCGTTGCCACCATCAAGTTGACAAGGCCCGAACGCAAAAATCCGCTGACATTTGAAAGTTATGCAGAGCTTCGCGATACATTTCGCGCCCTGGTTTATGCCGACGATGTGGATGTGGTTGTCTTCGCATCGAATGGCGGGAACTTTTGTTCCGGCGGCGATGTGCATGACATCATCGGCCCGTTGGTTGGCCTTGACATGAAGAGCCTGCTGCATTTTACCCGTATGACAGGTGACCTCGTGAAAGCCATGATTGGCTGCGGCAAACCCATCATTTCCGCTGTTGATGGCGTATGCGTTGGGGCTGGGGCCATCATCGCCATGGCGTCTGACCTGCGGATTGCAACACCACAAGCGACAGCCGCATTTCTGTTCACCCGCGTCGGGCTTGCTGGTTGCGACATGGGGGCCTGTGCCATTCTCCCGCGTATCATCGGCCAGGGTCGCGCCGCAGAACTGCTTTACACCGGTCGCGTAATGACAGCGGAAGAGGGCGAGCGCTGGGGCTTCTGGAATTCATTGCATGCCGCCAACAAACTTGAAACAGCGGCTCAGAAACTTGCCGCCAATCTGTCATCAGGTCCAACTTTCGCCCATGGCATGACAAAATCCCAATTGAACCAGGAATGGAACATGGGCCTTGAGCAAGCCATCGAAGCCGAGGCACAGGCACAGGCCATTTGCATGCAGACCAAAGATTTTGAACGTGCTTACCGAGCCTTTGTTGCCAAAGAAAAACCTGTCTTCGAGGGCAATTGACATGGCTGACACGTCATATCTCTCGTGGCCGTTTTTTGAGGATCGGCACCGCAGGCTCGTTGCAGAATTGCAACGCTGGTGTCAGCAAAATCTTCCTGTCGATCATGCGGACGTTGACGCAGCATGCAAGATACTGGTTGCAAAACTTGGTCGGGATGGCTGGCTTGAACACTCGAGCGCTGGCGAAGGCGAAAAGCTTGATGTGCGCACACTCTGCCTGATCCGCGAAACCATGGCGCAGCATGATGGTCTGGCCGAGTTTTCTTTTGCCATGCAGGGTCTCGGCATGGGGGCCGTGTCGATGTTTGGCACCCCACAACAACGCCTATGGCTGGAGAAGACGCAAACAGGAAGCGCGATTGCGGCCTTCGCAATCACAGAACCAGAAGCGGGATCAGATGTGGCGGCCACCAAAACGTCGGCAACACGAGTCGATAATGGATATGTGTTGAATGGTGAAAAAACCTACATTTCCAATGGCGGCATTGCCAACATTTATGTGGTCTTCGCCCGCACTGGCGAGGCTCCAGGTGCCAAGGGTTTGTCGGCGTTTCTGGTTCCCGCCGACACCAAGGGATTTGACGTTGTCGAGCGCATCGACGTCATGGCACCCCATCCACTGGCGCGGATTCGCTTCAACGATCTTCAGCTTCCCAACGCTGCCTTGATCGGCAAGTCGGGCGATGGTTTCAAAATCGCCATGTCGGTGCTGGATGTGTTCCGGTCAACCGTTGGTGCGGCAGCCCTTGGCTTTGCAAGGCGCGCGCTTGATGAGACACTTGTCCGCGTGAAATTGCGGAAGATTGCTGGTTCACCACTATCCGAATTGCAGATGGTACAAGGCCATATCGCCGACATGGCACTCGAGATCGATGCGGCAGCGCTGCTTGTCTATCGCGCCGCCTGGACCAAGGACATGGGGGCACAACGGATCAGTCGCGAAGCCGCCATGGCCAAGCTTTATGCCACTGAAGCTGCACAGCGTGTTGTCGATCAAGCCTTGCAGCTGTTTGGCGGCGACGGGGTGCGCGTCGGCTTTGCGGTTGAAAGCCTCTACCGCGAAATTCGCGCACTTCGCATTTATGAAGGTGCATCGGATGTTCAACGGGTGATCATCGCCCGTTCCGTGCTCGGTTGAAAGGATAGCAGAATGATTTCACCACACCAATTCCTGCATCCCAAATCCTGGAAACCTGCCGTCGGCTATTCCAATGGCGTCGCCGCTACGGGCCGCATGGTTTTTACAGGTGGCCTCGTTGGCTGGAATGCCAACCAGGAATTTGAGACGGATGATTTCGTGGCGCAAGCCGGTCAGACATTGCGCAACATTGTGGTCGTACTTGCAGAAGCCGGAGCGAAGCCTGAACATCTTGTCCGCCTCACGTGGTATGTGACCGACAAGAACGAGTATCTTGGAAACTTGAAAGAGTTGGGCCGTGTCTATCGCGAAACAATCGGAAAGCATTTTCCGGCAATGGCCTTGCTGCAAGTGGTGGCCCTTGTGGAAGACCGCGCAAAACTAGAAATTGAAGCAACGGCCGTTGTGCCGTTGGGATGATCCAGACGGCAGGTTCATTTGTTCGCGGCAACTTTGGGAGTGATGACATGTTGGGACCATCAGGTCATACAGATACTTTCACGCGTGATCGTTTGCCGCCCCTTGCAGATTGGCCCGAGATCAATCTCACAACTTTTGAATACCCCGAATGGCTCAACGCCGCTGTCGAACTCACCGACCATATGGTGGAAAAAGGTTTTGGCGATCGTGTTGCCCTGATCGGCAATGGTCGCCAACGCACCTACAAAGAGTTGACCGACTGGACCAATCGCATGGCTCATGCGCTAGTTGAAGACTATGGTTTAAAGACCGGAAATCGTGTGTTAATTCGGTCGGCAAATAACCCTGCAATGGTAGCCTGCTGGCTTGCTGCCACCAAGGCGGGAGCTGTGGTGGTAAACACCATGCCCATGTTGCGGGCGGGTGAATTGGGTCAGATGATTGACAAGGCCGAAATAGAATTCGCTCTCTGTGACACCAGGTTGTTGGCAGAACTTGAAACGTGCAAAGCCACGTCCCGGTTTTTGAAACAGGTGATCGGTTTCGACGGCACGGCCAGTCACGACGCCGAACTTGATCGTGCCGCCCTGTCAAAACCTGTGAATTTTGATGGCCCGCCAACAGGCCGTGATGATGTTGCCTTGATTGGATTTACGTCGGGCACCACAGGAGAGCCCAAGGGCACGCTGGCTTTTCATCGCGACCTTTTGATCATCGCTGATGGCTATGCCAGGGAAGTGCTTGAGGTCGTTCCTGAAGATGTATTCGTTGGCTCGCCACCCTTGGCCTTCACCTTTGGCCTTGGAGGCCTTGCGGTGTTTCCGCTGCGCTTTGGTGCTGCAGCGATCCTGTTGGAACAAGCGACACCGCCCAACATGATCGACATCATCAGCCAATATCGTGCCACGGTGTGCTTCACCGCACCAACCGCTTACCGCGCCATGCTGAAAGCCATGGCTGACGGGGCTGATTTATCGTCGCTCCGTGCCGCTGTCTCCGCAGGCGAAACACTTCCCGCTCCGGTTTACCAAGAGTGGATGGCCCGCACAGGCAAACCGATGTTGGATGGCATCGGTGCCACTGAGATGTTGCACATCTTCATCAGCAACCGGTTCGATGACCATCGACCAGCTTGCACAGGTCGCCCGGTAACGGGTTATGAAGCGCGCATTGTTGACGACGGCGGTCGTGAGATGCCCCGTGGCGAAGTGGGACGACTTGCAGTGCGCGGCCCGACCGGGTGTCGTTATCTTGCGGATGACCGGCAGAAAAACTACGTGCAAAATGGCTGGAACATCACAGGCGACAGCTTCTGGCAGGATGCTGAGGGCTATTTCCATTTCACTGCCCGTTCCGACGACATGATTGTTTCTTCCGGCTACAACATTGCAGGACCGGAAGTGGAAGCTGCACTGCTCTCGCATCCCGATGTTTTGGAATGTGCGGTGATCGGTGCCCCGGATGAGGAACGCGGCATGCTTGTTGAGGCGCATGTCGTGCTGACGGCGGGCAAGCTGGGCGATGCGGCAATGACCAAAGCCCTGCAAGACCATGTCAAAAGCCTCATCGCCCCCTACAAGTATCCGCGCCGTGTGCTGTATGCCGAAGTCTTGCCAAAGACCCCAACGGGCAAGATCCAGCGATTTAGACTTCGCCATGAACAGTTGAAGGGAAAACCACAACCATGACAACGGGCTATGATCCCCGCGCTGAAGGCGCTGAAATGAATTTCAATGGCCGCATGTCCTATGCCAACTATCTTCATCTCGATCAGATTTTGTCGGCGCAGAAGCCATTGTCAGACGCGCATGACGAGATGCTGTTCATCATCCAGCATCAGACCTCAGAATTGTGGATGCGCCTGGTCATACACGAGCTATCGGCAGCACGGAAAGCCATCGCAGCCGATTGTCTTCAACCTGCCATGAAAATGTTGGCCCGTGTCTCACGCATCTTCGAGCAGCTCAACAACGCCTGGGACGTGTTGCGCACCATGACACCCAGTGAATACACCCGCTTCCGCGACAAGCTCGGGCAATCGTCCGGGTTACAATCCTGGCAATACCGCCTTGTTGAATTCGCACTTGGCAACCGCAACCACGCCATGTTGCAGCCCCATGCGCATGACCCGGAGATATCAAACCATCTCCAACGAGAGTTGAAGACACTGAGTCTCTATGACGAGGTTCTGCAATTCGCCGCACGCAAGGGCGCTGCAATCCCGACCGACGTTCTGTCGCGTGACATCAGCCGGTCCCATCATTTCAACGAAGACGTCATGGCTGCATGGCAGATGGTTTATGAAAATCCTGAAGCCCACTGGCAACTTTACGAACTTGCAGAAAAGCTCGTCGACCTCGAAGACTACTTCCGCCGCTGGCGCTTCAATCATGTTACCACGGTTGAGCGGGTTATTGGTTTCAAGCGCGGTACGGGTGGC
>JANONM010000382.1:0-3162 GCA_031420855.1 Hyphomicrobiales bacterium | reverse complement strand
TGTGCTGGATGATGCCAGTGTGAAACGCATGCGGCCCCTGCAATGGGCCAAGCGCGTGGTTGAATTGTTCGAGACGCGAGAGGCCGACCGGATTGTTGCCGAGGTCAACCAGGGTGGCGACATGGTGCGTGCGGTGATTGCCCAGGTAAGTCCCGATGTGCCGATTACCACGGTGCATGCCTCGCGCGGCAAACGGGCGAGAGCCGAACCCGTGGCAGCTTTGTATGAACAGGGCCGTGTCAGCCATGTGGGTGTGTTTCGCGACCTGGAAGACGAGATGTGTGCGGTGATCGGCGAAGGTGCAAGCCCGGACCGGCTGGATGCACTGGTGTGGGCGGTGACGGAATTGTTGTTGAAGAAGCGGGTGGAGCCGAAGGTGCGGGGGGTGTGAGAGATGGTGCGCGTCCCCCCTCTGGTCCTGCGGACCGTCTCCCCCGCGAGGGGGGAAAATAGATTTGGAGAGAATATACAATGTTTGATCGGTTGAAATCCATTTTTGAGAAGAAGGCTTCGGCGACGGGGGCTTTGATTGCTTTGCATTCGGCGGGGCGGCCCCAGTGGACGGCGCGGAATTATGCGGCCTTGGCGCGGGAGGGCTATGCCGGCAATGTCATCGGTTATCGTTGTGTGCGGATGATAGCCGAAGCGGCTGCATCGGTGCCTTTGATGATGCTGATTGACGGACGGGAGACGGAAAGTCACGGGCTCAAAACTTTATTGCACAGGCCCAACCCGGCGCAATCCGGCAAGGAATTGTTGGAGAATCTTTTTGCCTACTTGTTGGTGGCGGGCAACGCTTATGCGGAGCTGGTGACACTTGATGGTGCTCCCCGTGAAATCTTTGCCTTGCGGCCTGATCGCATGGCGGTGGTGCCATCGCGCCACGGCTGGCCAGAAGCTTATGAATACACGGCAGCTGGAAGCTCCTTGCGCTTGCCACGCGAAAATATTCTGCATCTCAAACTTTTCAATCCCACGGACGACTACTATGGATTGTCGCCGCTGGAAGCCGCCGCCAAATCCATCGACACCCATAATGCCGCCTGCAGCTGGAACAAGTCCATGCTCGACAATGCGGCGCGTCCCTCTGGTGCCCTGGTGTTTGCAGGCAGCGATGGCCACTTGACCAGTGAACAATTTGACCGTTTGAAAAATGAGTTGGAGAGCACTTTCCAGGGCGCTGCCAACGCCGGCCGTCCGATGATTTTGGAAGGCGGCCTGGATTGGAAGGAAATGGGCTTCAGTCCCAAGGACATGGAATTCAATGAGGCGAAGAATGCCGCTTCCCGCGATGTGGCCCTGGCCTTTGGTGTGCCACCCATGTTGCTGGGCATTCCGGGCGATAATACTTTTGCCAATTATGCCGAAGCCAACCGGGTGTTCTGGCGGCAGACCGTGTTGCCGATGGTGGGACGCTTGTGCGACGCCATGGCCATGTGGTTGCAGGCTTTTGAAACTGGAAGCCTCGCGCTGAAGCCCGACCTCGACCAGGTGGAAGCGTTGTCAGCCGATCGTGATGCGCTTTGGAAGCGGGTCAATGATGCGGGATTTCTGAGCCAAGCTGAAAAGCGCGCGGCCGTTGGTTACGGAAAATTTTAACGCTTCGAAGCAATTCCCATTTTGAACTTCCCGCATTGGGCAGCAGAAAAAAGCGACGAGGCGCAGCACCAAGATAATTGAACAGCAAGGATGAATGATGAACCAGCGTGTGCTCAGCCGTGGGGCGATGAAGCTTGTGCCGGCGCTTGCGGGCTCGGGTGTTTTTTCCGGTTATGCCAGCCTGTTTGGCAAGCGCGACCAGCAAGGCGACATCGTGCTGCCCGGGGCCTTTGCCGCGAGTTTGAAAAAGCGCGGCGTGGATGGCATCCGCATGTTGTTTCAACACAATCCGGCAGAGCCTGTGGGCACCTGGATTGAACTGCGTGAAACCGTGCGGGGACTCTATGTGCTGGGTCGGCTTGACAAGAATGTGCAGCGCGGACGCGAGCTTTTGTCTCTGCTTGAGAATGGCGGACTGGATGGCCTGTCCATCGGGTTCAAAACCATCCGTGCACGGAATAACCGGATTCTGAATGCCAGGGAACTCGTTGAAATCGATCTCTGGGAAATATCGCTTGTGACCTTTCCCATGTTGGATGGCGCACGCGTGAGTGCTGTCAAGTCAGCGGCCTGGGCCCGCGCCGACAGCTTTTTCAAACCGACGCCCGTGACTGAAAACAATGTTTATTCAATGTGATAATGGAGAATTCTAAATATGGACATGAACCAGCCTTTTGAAACCAAGGTGGCAACCGCTAATGCTGACCACGACGACATCGTGATGGCTTTTGAGGCCTTCAAGGATGCCAATGACGAACGCTTGGCACAGATTGAAAAGCGCATGAGTGCCGATGTGGTGACAGCCGAAAAGGTTGATCGCATCAACCGTGCCATTGATGAGCTGACGCTGAAATCGCGCCGCCCCACCTTGTCGGCCGAACGGCGCGAGGAACCGACCGAACACAAGCGGGCCTTTGACACCTATGTGCGCAAAGGCGAGGACCATGGGCTTTCAGCGCTTGAAGCCAAGGCCATGTCCATCGGTTCCAATCCGGATGGCGGCTATCTCGTGCCATCTGAGACGGAAGCCGAGATTGGCCGATTGTTGTCGAAGGCCTCACCCATGCGCAGCATTGCGGATGTGCGGCAGGTTTCATCTTCGATTTACAAAAAGCCCTTTGCCACCACGGGTGCCTCGGCTGGTTGGGTGGGTGAAATTGCCGCCCGTCCGCAAACCAATTCGCCAACTCTTGCCGAACTGCAATTTCCGGCCATGGAAATCTATGCCATGCCTGCGGCAACACAAGCCCTGCTCGATGACAGTGCTGTCAATCTTGATGAATGGATTGCCCGTGAAGTGGAAACGGTTTTCGCCGAACAGGAATCGGAAGCCTTCATCGTCGGCAACGGCACCACCACGCCACGCGGCTTCATGGACTATCCCAAGGTGGCCAATGCTTCGTGGACCTGGGGCAATACGGGTTATGTTGCCACGGGTGTGGCAGGTGGGTTTGCCGCCTCCAATCCATCCGATAAACTGGTTGACCTGATCTATGGTGTGAAAGCCGGGTATCGCCAGAATGGCCGCTGGATCCTCAACCGTTCGACACAAGCTGCCATTCG
>JANONM010000381.1:0-2022 GCA_031420855.1 Hyphomicrobiales bacterium | reverse complement strand
CCAACACCAAACTCCAACTTTTGCACCATAAACATGAGAATGGCGGTGCTGGTCCCGATGTTGTGCGGTTGTCTGTTGGTATTGAGGATGTGAAAGATATTATTGCCGATCTTGAGCAAGCCCTGGGCTGAAGGGAAATTTTGCTTTGAAGTATTGGGTTTTGCAGTGATCGCCTGTGGTCCCCCGCCTCCGCCCTTTTTTAACGCGCCATAGCCTACGGCGAAGGCGGGCGGGCACCTCCTCCCCGATGAAGAATCGGGTTGGAGGGCAGATCACCCTCCAACCCGATTCTACATCGAGGAGGAGGAGGCGCGGAGCGCCGGAGGTGGGGACGATTTGAAATTTCCCCTCAGCCCAGCGCCTGCTCCAGATCGGCAATGATATCCTTTACATCCTCAATGCCCACGGACAACCGCACAACATCGGGACCAGCACCGGCTTTCACCTGTTGTTCCTTGGAAAGTTGGCTGTGGGTGGTGGAGGCGGGATGGATGATCAGCGAGCGCGTATCGCCAATATTGGCCAGATGTGAAAACAGCTTGACGTTTGAGACAAGCTTGACGCCTGCCTCATAGCCGCCCTTGAGGCCGAAGGTGAACACGGCACCAGCACCGCGCGGCGTATATTTCTTGGCCAAACTGTGGTGTTTGTCTCCCGGCAAACCTGCGTAGGTGACCCAAGCGACATGCTGGTTTTTCGACAACCATGTTGCTACCGCCAAGGCATTTTCACAATGCTTCTGCATGCGCAGGGCCAGGGTTTCCATGCCCGTCAGAATCAGGAAGGCGTTCAATGGGGCAATGGAGGGGCCGAGGTCGCGCAATCCCAAAACCCGGCAGGCAATGGCAAAGGCAATGCCGCCAAAAGTCTCATGCAATTTCATGCCGTGATAGCTGGCGTTGGGTTCCGAGAGCAGGGGATAGCGACCGCTGGCCGACCAGTCAAAATTGCCGCCATCAACGATGACGCCGCCCATGGAATTGCCGTGCCCACCCATGAATTTTGTCAGCGAGTGCACAACAATATTGGCCCCATGTTCGAATGGCTTGCAAAGATACGGCGTTGCCATCGTATTATCGACAATCAGCGGCAAACCAGCCTTCTTGGCAATTTTGGCAATCGCATCGAGATCGGTGATGCGACCGCCGGGATTGGCCACCGATTCAACGAATATGGCTTTGGTTTTGGGTGAGATGGCTTTTTCAAAACTTGCGGGGTCTTCGGCATCGGCCCACATCACATTCCAGCCAAATGATTTGAAGGAATGGTTGAACTGGTTGATCGAGCCACCATAAAGCTGCCGGGCCGAAACAAACTCATCGCCCGGTTGCATCATGGTGTGAAACACCAGCAATTGCGCGGCATGGCCGGAAGCCACGGCAAGGGCTGCCGTACCGCCTTCAAGCGCTGCCACCTTGGCTTCCAACGGTGCCTGGGTCGGGTTCATGATGCGGGTGTAGATATTGCCAAAGGCCCGCAAGGCAAAAAGATCAGCGGCATGTTCCACATCGTTGAAGACAAAAGCCGTGGTCTGATAAATTGGCGTGATGCGGGCCCCCGTTGCAGGATCAGGCGCCGACCCGGCATGAATGGCAAGTGTCTCAAATCCCGGTTTGGCGTCGCTCATTATATGTTCCTGTGGTGGGTCAGAATGGTTTTAAAAAGGCTTTATGCATTGCAGCAACATGCACGATTAACAGTGCGATGCCAAGCTTGCAACTGATCTCAAGTGGTGCGGAGAGCACACCATATTGCTGGAGCATCGGATGGCCAAATGAAAACACTCTCAACCCAAACCCGTCATTCCAGCGAAAGCAGGAATCCCGCTTTCTTACAACTGGTTAGCGGGACCCCCGCCTTAGCGGGGGGTGACGGCATGGGAGATGGTATCGTGATTCAATTGACCGCCCGCCGCTCCAGCGATGCCAAACGATCATCGGGCTGAGCGATGCCCTGCCCTCAACAACTCACATCGCTGATGGTAAATTTCCGATTTGAAAATTGATAACCGAAATCACATTC
>JANONM010000380.1:0-1980 GCA_031420855.1 Hyphomicrobiales bacterium | reverse complement strand
AGCTTATCGATGATGAAGACGATGGCGAAGACATCGGCGAAATCCTGGCTGCAAAGCCCATGATGGGTCGTGTCGAAACCATTGTTGAACGGATTGTCGAACGCGTCGTCGAACGCCAGTTCGAACGCGAGAAACTTCCCTCGCGCCGTAAAGGCTACACGCAGAAAGCTGTCGTTGGTGGCCACAAGGTGTATCTCCGCACCGGTGAATATGAGGATGGCAAGCTCGGCGAAATCTTCATCGACATGCACAAGGAAGGTGCGGCCCTCCGCGCCATGATGAACAACTTCGCCATCGCGATTTCTGTTGGTCTGCAATATGGCGTGCCGTTGGAAGAATATGTCGATGCCTTTACGTTCACAAAATTCGAACCTGCCGGCATGGTGCAAGGCAACGATTCGATCAAGAACGCCACGTCGATCCTCGACTACGTATTCCGCGAACTCGCCGTCTCCTACCTCGGCCGCAACGACCTCGCCCATGTCGAACCGTCAGAGCTTGGCTTTGACGCGCTGGGCAAAGGTGTCAACGAAGAAGCCCCAAAGCCCGCCAAGCAATTTGTCTCGACGGGTTTCGTGCGGAAGTCAAACCTCAGCAACGTGGTGATGATCCCGCAAAGTGCAGCCGTGGCAACCTCTGCCGCCCACGCCTTGCAAATGCGCGCCTCAGAAGCTCTGGCCGTACCAGCCAGCGCACCAGTCGCCATGCCCGAACCAATGGTCATGAAACAAATGGACCGCCGCACCGAAGCCAAACTCAAAGGCTACGAAGGCGACTGCTGCGGCGAGTGCGGAAATTATACCATGGTAAGGAATGGCACCTGCATGAAGTGCGATACCTGTGGGTCTACGAGTGGTTGTTCGTGATCTAAAATGTCGCATAGAGTTTTGGGACCGGAGGAAACTCCGGTCTTTCATTTTTTCTACCAGTCCCCAAAATTGTCATTACCGCACTTGTTGCGGTAATCCATCGTGGTGCGAGCGTGAATTATCCATTGATCTCGAAACTTGCTGCACCATGGATTACCGCAACAAGTGCGGCAATGACAATTTTGGGAGCGAGTGACTTAAATTTGTTCTTATGTGAATGAATCGGGTCTGTAAAATGAACTGTGTCAGGGCCTACCTCTTCACCGCCCGGTTTACCCCGCTCACCACCGCTTTCAAACTCGCCACCACGATGTTCTTGTCAATCCCCACACCGAAAATCGTGCCGCCGTCGGGCAGGCGCAGTTCCATGTAGGCGACGGCGCTCGCGTTGGCACCGTGGCTCATGGTGTGTTCGCGGTAGTCTACGACGTCGAACATCAATCCGCATTCTTTGCGCAAGGCATCGCAAAAGCCATCGACGGGGCCGTTGCCGATGCCTTTGATGGTTTTGATATTGCCGTCGACGGTGAGTTTCGCGGTAATGGGTTGGGCGCCATGGTCGCTGGAGGCGGTGTGTTCGATGAAGCCATAGCGACCATTGGTATCGAGGTACTCCGCCTGGAAAGCACGCCACAAACGCTCGGAGGAGAGTTCCACACCTTCACCATCGGCGATCAATTGCACGGCTTTTGAAAATTCGATTTGCAGGCGGCGCGGCAGTTCGATGCCGTGTTCGGTTTCCATGATGTAGGAGATGCCACCCTTGCCCGACTGCGAATTGATGCGCACCACGGCTTCATAACTGCGGCCCAGATCCATGGGATCAATCGGCAGATAGGGCACCTCCCACAGGGGATTGTTCGAGGCCTTCATGGCCTTGAAGCCCTTGTTGATGGCGTCCTGATGGGAGCCGGAAAAGGCCGTGAACACCAGCTCACCTGCATAAGGATGACGCGGATGCACAGGGAGTTGCGTGCAATATTCGGCCATGCGGATCAGATCATTGATGTTCGAAATATCGAGGCGCGGATCAACGCCTTGGGTGAACAGGTTCATGGCGAGGGTGACGATATCGACAATGCCGGTGCGCTCACCGTTGCCAAAGAGTGTT
>JANONM010000379.1:0-2815 GCA_031420855.1 Hyphomicrobiales bacterium | reverse complement strand
GAACCGAGTTCCTCTTCAATGCGCAGCAGCTGGTTGTACTTGGCCAAGCGGTCTGAACGGGCGAGTGAGCCTGTCTTGATCTGACCGCAGTTGGTGGCCACTGCGAGATCGGCAATGGTCGAGTCTTCGGTTTCACCAGAGCGATGCGACATGACGGCGGTGTAGCCCGCCTTGTGGGCCATTTCCACGGCTTCCAGGGTTTCCGTCAGCGAACCGATCTGGTTTACCTTCACGAGAATTGAGTTCGCAATGTGCTCGGTGATGCCCTTTTTCAAGCGCTTGGTGTTGGTCACGAACAAGTCATCGCCAACGAGTTGGGTCTTTGACCCAATCAAATCCGTCACCTGCTTCCAGCCATCCCAATCATCTTCCGACAGTCCATCCTCAATGGAAATGATCGGATAGTCGCGTGACAGTTTGGCGAGGTATTCAGCCTGCTCCTTGATGGAACGGGTTTTGCCTTCACCTTCGTAGACATACTTGCCGTCTTTGAAAAATTCCGTGGCGGCACAGTCAAGGGCGAGGAACATGTCCACGCCGGGCTTGAAGCCCGCTTTCACAATTGATTCCATGACGAAATCGAGAGCAGCTTCAGCCGATGGCAGATTTGGTGCAAAGCCACCTTCATCGCCGACATTGGTGTTGTGCCCTGCTTTCTTCAACGCGCTTTTCAAGGTATGAAATGTTTCGGCACCCATGCGCAGCGCTTCCTTGAATGAGGAAGCCCCAATCGGCATGACCATGAATTCCTGGAAATCGATAGGGTTGTCTGCGTGAACACCACCGTTGATGATGTTCATCATCGGCACAGGCAAAGTGCGGGCGGAGGTGCCGCCGACATAACGATACAACGGCATTCCGGCGGCATCGGCAGCGGCCTTCGCCACTGCCAGTGAAACACCAAGTATGGCGTTGGCGCCAAGCCGTGCCTTGTTCGGTGTTCCGTCCAGTGCAATCATCGCATGGTCGATGGCGATCTGGTTTTCAGCATCCATGTCGGCCAAGGCTTCAAAGATTTCGCCGTTGACAGCGGCAACCGCTTTTGTGACGCCCTTGCCCATGTAACGCGATTTATCACCGTCGCGCAGTTCCATGGCTTCGTGGGCACCTGTGGAGGCGCCTGAAGGCACTGCGGCACGGCCGAATGACCCGTCTTCCAGTGTTACATCAACTTCGACGGTAGGATTGCCCCGGCTGTCCAGAATTTCACGGGCGGTAATATCGAGAATAGCTGTCATGGGGGCTCCTTCAAAGCAGCAAAGACTGTTCGGGCCGCGCTTATGTGAGCCTTCCATGACGATTGCAAGAAATTTGAGGTGCGCACATCAATAGGGACATAAAATTGCCGTTTGCGTACCGCTATGGGCCGACTTAAGGTAAAGCAACCGATTATTTCAAGGTGACTTTCGAAATGTATGAAGCAAATCCCGTTTCGCCGCAAGCACCCGGTTTCAGGCAGCGTCGTCGCAAATTCATCAAGAACACTGGCCGCAGTGTGACCAGAAGTCTCGCAAATTTTCTGGGTAAACAGTCGCTGGTGGGGGACACACCCATTGTTGACGAATCGCATTTTCCGGCATTGCAGAACATCGTCGACAATTGGCCCGCCATCCTGGCCGAGGCGCAGGGCATTCTCAAACATCGCGATGCAATCCCGGCTTTTCATGAGGTGTCGCCGGATCAACACAAGATTTCAACAGGCAAAAGCTGGCGCACTTTTGTGCTCTACGGTTTTGGAGAAAAATTGAGCAAGAATTGTGCGCAAGCGCCAATAACGGCAGAGTTATTGAGCCGCATCCCAAACCTGCAAATCGCCATGTTCTCCATTCTCAGTCCGGGCTTCCACATCCGCGCCCATCGTGGCGTGAGCAAGGGCATTTTGCGGGCGCATCTCGGTTTGATCATACCGAAGGATGCTGAAAAGTGCCGGATCCGCGTGGGGGATGCCATCAAGGTGTGGCGACCCGGCGAGTTGTTCGTGTTCGACGATACTTATGAACATGAGGTGTGGAATGACACAGACCAGGAACGGGTGATCCTGCTCTTCGACTTTGATCGGCCCATGCGGTTCTGGGGGCGAACCCTCAACAGGACATTTATCAGCCTGATGAAGCGGACAGCCTTTTATCAGGAGCCAAAGAAAAACATGGTGGATTTCGAACAAAGGTTTGAGGCGGCAACAAAGCGGCACAATGAAAATCTGGAAAAATTGTCTGATGACGATTGAGGCTGGAGCAATAGGTGCCTCATTAAAAAGTTCTCTCAAAGTTTTGTCATTGCCGCATTTGTTGCACTGCTGTCCGGTTAAGGAAATGGGTCGCGGTTTTTAGAGCGGCAAATTCGCAAAAGTTGTCATTATACCAACCGTCATATGAATTAACCCACTCTTCACCCTCCCCCTTTGTGGGGTGGGCCGGGGTGGGGGTCGCTCCTGCCTTTGAAGTGAGGGAAGAATTCTTTGTAATATCAAAGGTCTGAGCGACCCCCACCCTAACCCTCCCCACAAGGGGGAGGGAACCCCACCGGGTTTGGATCGAGAGCAGTGAGTCACTTTATGTGACGCTTGGTATAAGGCCTTCGCTCACAAAGTACACGCGCTGATTTGCCCGCTAGATTAAAAGATTTTGCAGGATTTCGCCTTGCCGTCTGCACCACAGCTTTCTTCTGAAAAGAAGTAACTTTCAGATAATTCACCGCCGCGTACATCTGCGTATGTCACTGCAGCCGCGACAGCAATTCTGCATCTGGATAGCTGTCGGCGGGAAGACCCAGTTTGATCTGCTCGGCTTTCACCGCAGCCCTTGTGCCTGCGCCA
>JANONM010000378.1:0-7010 GCA_031420855.1 Hyphomicrobiales bacterium | reverse complement strand
CCCATATCCTCCGGCGCAAACCATCCCAAAGGCATGAAGGCCTCGGCACGAATGGCATTCAAAATGGGATGATCCAAAACCTATCTCCAGCGCGGGTCGCCAATTTCCATCACAGTTCGCGACAAACGAATATCATGCTTGGCGCGAATGCGGTCATCAATGTCGCGTGGAATGTATTCCGGATAATAAGTCGAAAGAATTTCGCGTTTGCGGGCCGCCGCTTTTTCCACAATATCAGGCTTGCCGGCTTCCAGCCATTCCTTGGGGCTCATGCGATTGGCCATCAGCGGATATACATAATCTTTCTGCATCAGGTTAAGCGTCTGGTCACTGCCGAGATAATGTCCGGGGCCATTCAAACAGACATCGCGAATCACATCGAGGGAAAGTGAATCTTCCGTCACCTCAATGCCGCGCACATTGCGGTTGATGGACCCCAGCATGTCATTGTCGATCAGCAGGCTTTCGAGACAAAACCCGAGAAGCGACGCATGCATGCCCGCCGATTCATAAAGCAGATTGATTCCTGTCATGGCCGAAATGCCAGCGGTCACACCTTTTTCATAACCCGCCTGCATGTCAGGCAATTTTGAATCGCACATGCCAGCCGCTGAGCCAACGGTGAGATCATAATAGTGTCCCATTTGCGCACAGCCCGATGTGATCAGCGCCTGTTCACCCGATCCGCCCGACATGGCACCGGTGCGCAAATCTGATACGAAAGGCCAAGGCCCCCAAATCGCCACGGCACCGGGCACCACGCAGTTGATGTAAACCAGTCCCGCCAGACATTCAGCCACAGCCTGCACCACTGTTCCCGCCAAGGCGGCAGGCGAAGTGGCCCCTGCCTGTGCTGCCGAAAGCAACAGAACCGGCATGCCACCCCGCGCCGCAACTTCCAAACAGCGACAGGCATCCTCAGCAAACTTGAGGGGCGGCACCACAAAGCAATTGGATTGTGATACGAAAGGCCGCTCGCGCCACTTTTCCTCACTGCCGGCAATGGCATGTAAAATCTGCAGGCATTCCTCCACATGGCCGGGTTCCACCATGCTTGTGCCAACATGTTTTTGCGTGGCGGCGAGGCAGGCGTACATGGTGTTGATATCAAGGTCATGCCCGGTGATCATGTCGCGGGCAGTGAGCGGGCGTTGGAAAAAATGGATGTGCTCACACAAATCAACAATGCGGCCCGCATCATAAAGATCGACCAGAAGTGACTCGCGATATTCCCGTGTGGCAGGTTCCACAATATGCACCGCTGCTCCAGCCGTGCCGAAATAAACCCGTTTGCCGGAAGGTTCCATGTCATGTTTTGTATCACGTGCATACAAAGTGAAATTCCGCCGCGCCTTGGCAATTGTATCTTCCACCAGGGCAGGCGGAATGCACAGCCTGCCTCTGCCATCCATCCAGCAACCCTTGGCCGTCATCACTTCAATGCAGGAGGGGATGGCACTTCCAAGGCCAACTGTCTCCAGCAAATTCAAAGCTGCCGCATGAATGCGCGGCATGTCGGAATCTTTCAGCGGGCGATACTGGCCCCCCGTCATGCCAGGCCGCACCGCCGCTTCATCCATCGGAATGGCCCGCGACCGCAAAGCCCGTCTGGCATCGCGCCCGCCGCGCCGCTTTGAAAGGTCTTCAACTGCACTCATGCGCTGCACTCCGGAATGAATTTTGCCTCTGCGCAACCTGCCTGTTTGATGCCGGACAAGGAAGCGCGATAATCGCCACTGTATGGTGAGAACAATTCACCTAATTTTTAGACAGGCTGCAGTTTTTGCCATTAACACAATGATATTTATGCTGTTATTCTCAACAACTCAAATGACAAGGTGAGCCAACTTGGCCAAACGCGATCTCCCACCTCTCCGTGCCTTGACGGCCTTCGAAGCCGCTGCACGCCTTGGCAGCTTCCGCGCCGCAGCGGGCGAATTGGGCATCACCCGTTCAGCCATCAGCCACCAAGTCAAATTGTTGGAAGACCGCATGGGCCTCACATTGTTTCGCCGCGATGCCCGGCATGCCGAACTGACAACGTCGGGACAAACCTATTATCCGGTGATACGCGATGCCTTTGACCAGATTGATGCACATACCAGAGCCGTTCGTCCGGCTGCAGTGGACAATGAACTCACAATTCAGGTCTATGTCACCGTCGCGCTTAAATGGCTGATCCCGCGACTGCATGATTTCGAGCGCCGCTTTCCAGACATGAAAGTGCGCCTGTCCACGTCATATTTCGACTGGGACTTTGATGACCGCAATGTCGATGTTGGTGTGGTTCTGGCCCGCAACAAGTCGCCGTCGCATTATTATGCGCCACTGTTTCGTTCCATGCTGGTGCCCGTGTGCGCCCCCCAATTACTGCGCGGCGAACATCCCTTGCGAACCCCGGAAGACCTGCACAAGCACAAGCTGATCGATGTTTATACCGCCGAAGAAGATTGGCAATTGTGGCTTGAAGCAGCAGGAGTCAGCAACGTCAAGCAATCCAATCGACTTGCTGTGGACAGTTATATCCTCGCCCAGGAAGCGGCCATTGAGGGCCGGGGCGTTGCCATGACAATCGGTCCCTTTGCCTCGGAAGAAATCAAACTGGGGCGGCTGGTCCAACCCTTTCCGTTGCGCGTGCCCCATCGCCACCAATGGTATTTCGCCTGTGCCATGGAGAACCGAAAAAAACCCAAGGTTCGCCGCTTTGAGGAATGGCTGCTGAAGCAGGTGGCAAATGATCCCGCCTTGAGTGCCTATCGCAACACTGGAAAATCCTGATGAGTGAATCCCCCGATACCATCGTGCGCCGCAACCGCCGCGATACGCCGCGCCGCCAGGGTGGCTCAACCATCCAGCAACAGCGCCCAATCAAGTCAGCCAGATCTTTTCCGCCGACGAAACTCATCAGCGATGACCAACTCGAATCCATTCACTTTGCCTCACTCAAGGTATTGGCCGAAATCGGCATGGATTTCATGATGCCGGAAGCCCGCGACATCTTGCGAAAAGCCGGTGCTCGGATTGAAGGCGAACGGGTGCGTTTTGATCCCGCCATGATCGAAGAAGCCATGGCCCATGCGCCTTCCAGTTTCACCATTCATTCAAGGAATCCCAACCGTCAAATGCTGATGGGCGGTCCGAATATCTCCTTCGGCACCGTGGGAAGCCCGCCAAACTGCCATGACATGGAAGGCGGTCGCCGCACCGGCACACGGGCCGACTTTCAGAAATTCATCAAACTCGGTCATCATTTCAATGCCATTGATTTCATCGCTGGCTATCCGGTGGAACCCATCGACATTCATCCGGGTATTCGTCATCTCGAAGCCTTGCGTGACATCGCAACACTCACAGACAAACCTTTCGTCGGTTATTCATTAGGCGTTGAACGCATTCGTGATGCGATTGAAATAGCCAGACTTGCCCGTGGCATTTCCCACGACCAATTTGAAGCCGAACCCAGTCTCACCACCATCGTCAACACCAACTCGCCGCTGAAACTTGATAGCAACATGCTCACAGGCATGATGGAAATGTCATCGCGCAACCAGGTGGTTTGCGTCACACCCTTCACGCTGGCCGGTGCCATGGCCCCCGTCACTGTTGCCGGCGCACTGGTGGAACAAAATGCCGAGGCCTTGGCGGGACTCACCTTCTGCCAACTCGTGAGGAAAGGTGCACCCGTGATTTATGGCGGCTTCACCTCCAACGTTGACATGAAATCGGGCGCACCGGCTTTCGGCACCCCGGAATACATGAAGGCCACGATCATCGGCGGACAATTGGCAAGGCGCTATAACCTTCCCTATCGCACCTCCAACACCAATGCCGCGAATATGCTGGATGCGCAGGCGGCTTACGAGAGCGTCTTCTCTTTGTGGGCACTGACCATGGGTGGCGGCAATTACATCATGCATGGCGCAGGCTGGCTGGAAGGCGGACTGGTCGCCAGCTTCGAGAAATTCATCCTTGATTGCGACCTCATTCAAATGGTCAAGGAATTCATGGTACCCGTTGAAATAACAGAGGATTCACTCGGCGTTGAAGCCATCCGTGAAGTCGGTCCCGGCGGGCATTTCTTCGGCGCCGCCCATACGCTTGCCAGATACACTGATGCCTTCTACGCCCCCATGGTATCGGATTGGCGCAATTACCAGCAATGGGCGGCGGCAGGTAGCCCCGACGCCTACAAGCGCGCCAACACACTTTACAAACAGGCCCTGACTGAATACCAAATGCCCGACATGGATATTGCCATCAAAGAGTCGCTTGATAATTTTGTCAATCGTCGCTTGCGCGAAGGCGGCGTGCCAACTGATTTTTAGGACAGCGGATTTTTGACATGGCAGATGTTGTGGTGATTGGCGGAGCCAATATTGATATCAAGGCCAAGTCGAACAACCGTAACATTCTCGGCACATCAAACCCCGGCGAGGTGACAATTTCAGCGGGCGGCGTGGGGCGGAACATTGCCCACAATCTGGCGCGTCTTGGTGCTGATGTGGCGTTGATCTCCGTTGTCGGAAACGATGCCCACGGCGATTTGCTGATCGAACAGACAAGTGCTGCGGGAGTCGATGTCACGGCAATTTTCCGCCAAACATTTGCCACCGGAACTTATGTTGCCCTGTTGGACAGCAATGGCGAGTTGGTGACCGCATTGAGTGACATGCGTGCAGTTGAGATAATCACACCTCAGTTTATGGCAAGCCACTTTGACAAGCTTCAGGCAGCGCGACTTGTCGTGGCCGATTGCAATCTGCCCCTCGCAACACTGCACGCCATCGCTGAAGTTGCGGCACACAAGCTTGTCATTGAAACCGTATCTGTTCCCAAGTGCGAAAAGCTTCTGCAAGTCGCTGCAAAAACCCCGATTCTTCTTACCATGCCGAATTTCGATCAGGTGGAACAACTCACAGGCACCCGCGAAATCCAGGAGGCAATCAAAAAACTGCATCAGCACGGCATCCAAAATATTGTCATTCATGCTGGCGCAGAAGGTGCATTTGCTTCGGACGGAAAAATCATTTCTCACATCCCAACGCAAGCATCCGGCAAAATCGTCGATGTGACAGGCGCGGGCGATGCCGCCGTTGCAGGCTTGCTTTTCGGCTTGTTGCAGGGTGAAAGCCTTGAGGTTGCAGCAGCGAGCGGACAAGAGCAGGCCGCCCGCGTTATTGCCAGCTCCCGTTCCACATTGGATTGAAAATGCAAGTCAGACTTTCGAACGAAGTACAAAACGCAGTCGAACAGGGCACTGCCATCGTGGCACTTGAATCAACCATCATCGCCCATGGCATGCCGTTTCCCGACAATTTGCAAATGGCCCAACAAGTCGAAGATCTTGTTCGCCAGCGCGGCGCAACACCCGCCACCATCGCCGTGGTTGATGGTGAGTTGCGGGCAGGGCTTGAAGCCAGGGAGCTGGAACATTTTGCCCGCACCGGCCCCGACATCATGAAAGTTTCAACCCGCGATTTGCCCTATGTTGTGGCGCGAAAGATGACAGGGGCAACAACCGTGGCCTCCACCATGCGGATTGCCGCACTGGCGGGTATCAGTGTTTTCGCCACCGGTGGCATGGGCGGCGCCCACCGGGGGGCCGAAAAGGATTTTGATATCTCCGCCGACCTGATGGAATTTGCCACCAGCAACGTGGCGGTGGTGACGGCCGGTGCCAAAGCCATACTTGATTTGGCACTAACGCTGGAAATTCTCGAAACCCAGGGCGTGCCTGTGGTGGGTTATGGCACCGACGAATTTCCGGCCTTTTATTCGCGCCGCAGCGGCCATCAACTGACCCAGCGTTGCGACACTGCAGCCGAAGTCGCAGCTTTGATGCGAGCCAAATGGCAATTGGGATTGCAAGGTGGCATCGTCGTCGCCAATCCGATTCCGGCAGCGGCAGAAATTCCGGCCAGCGAAATTGCCCCCCATATTGATCACGCTTTAGCCGATGCCAAACGCGATGGCATCGTCGGCAAGCAAGTCACACCCTATCTCTTGAAACGCATTGCCGAGATTACCATGGGTCGTTCGCTAACTGCCAATATTGCGTTGGTCTACAACAACGCCGAAGTTGCCGCCGATATTGCCAAAGCTTACGCGGACCAAAGCCAGAGGCGTTGATGCAGTTCAAACTGCCCCCATCAACAGCACTTTGGAAGCCTTGGCCTCATGCAACATTGCAAAACCTTGCGCGGCATCCACCAAAGGCAATTGATGACTGATGGTTTTTTCCAATTCAAAACCAGGCTTTGACAGAAGTGCGAGGGCTCGCCCCAATCCCTCTGGCGTTGCCGAATAACTGGTGACCAGACTTACTTCGCGGTGATACAATTGCCAAAGATCGACGATCGGCATCATGCCGGGCTTCACGCCGAAGGGAATGATCCAGCCGCCATCCCGCACACTTCTGAGAGCAAGTTCCAGCGTGGCCTGATCGACCACCGTGAGAATTGCGACATCGGCACCGCGCCCTTGGCTGCTAGACTTGCAGAACGCGGCGATATCGTCCCGCCCCACCATGCCTGTTGCAACGGCCCCCCAGTCACGCGCCGCTTGCAGCCGTTCCTCGCGCACATCCGCCACCGCAACACGCCCTCCCACCGCTTGAACCAGCGGCACGAACAACAGGCCAATGGCACCCGCACCCACCAACAGCACCGTATCATCAGCCTGCACCGGCACCCGGTCCAAGGCCCGCAAGCAACATGCCAGCGGCTCCATGAATGCCGCCCGCGCAGTTGGCATGTCATCCGGCACCGCGAACATCGTATGTTCCGCCAAACCAATCGGTACACGGATGAATTCCGCAAAACCACCCGGAAACACATTGCTTGCCTTGAAAACCGGATCCTGCGTGGCACTGCCGCGCTTGCTATAGTGCGAAGAAAAATCCGGCGCATGATGGGCCACCGCAACGCGCTGGCCTTTTGTAAAGTGCGTGTTGCCCACCACAACCCGCCCGACAATCTCATGGCCGAGTTGCACAGGCTTTGCCACCGACT
>JANONM010000377.1:0-6523 GCA_031420855.1 Hyphomicrobiales bacterium | reverse complement strand
CCTGTCTTTCAGGGCCTGCAAGCGATCGGCGATCGTCGGAAAACCATAGCGCATTGACCAATCGACAATCACCTCATCACCAAAGGCCCGCTGCAAACCCTCAGCCTGTCCCCGCGTAAAAGTTTTGAGGGGCGACTCGTTGCGTTCCCGGTTCCAAATCGCTTCATAGGCATGGCCGCTTTTTTGCGGGCGAAAAGTCAGAATGACCAAATTGAGGATCATCCACCACAAGACCCGGTTCACCTCGATGACACGACGATCCGAGAGAAATTCCTTCAAGTAGCGCCGCATGGGCCAATAGGACGTGGCTTCCGGTGTGCCGAGATTGACCAGCAACACCCCGATCCGTTGCGGCAGGATCGGCGGATGCCCCGGCGGCAGGACCACGGCAGCGGTATCAGTCAGTTTAGCCATCAATTACCTCACATGGATTCTTCGATACACGGCTTACGGAAACCTGCAAACCCCGGTTTTAACCCGGTTTTAAATGGACGAACACCGCCAAAGCATTGAAAATGATAGGGCTGCGGCTGATTCGCGCTGGGGATGCAACTCATTGGTAAACATACTTCAGGATGCCGTCCGAAGCGCCGCGAATGGCAGCGCAACAAATTCCGAAGCAGAACCAGCGCCTGAAAGCCAGTCCGTCGTCAGCGAATTGCAGGTGAACCTCGTTGCCAGCGCCATGCCGCTGTTGTTGATGTTTCACGCCTGCGCCACGATCAGCATTTTCCGTTTCAACAGCCAATGCAATGTATCATTTGTTTGCCAGGGCTGGCACTGGCTGGCGGCTCTGGTTGGCGCAGGTTTTGCCGGTTTTGTGCTGCTCTGGTGGCACTGGCAAAAATCCGGTCAATCACTTCGGAAAGCCGAATTTGCCTTGCATCTGCTGGAATTGCTTTGCCTGCTGCTGGGCCTCGTCTGGGCCATGCCCGCAGCCGCCTATGTGGCAAGTCAAAACAGCTATCCCATTCTTCCCATCATCGGCATTTCTCTCGCGATGATGGGTGTTGCTGTCGTTTCACTGCTGCGCGTGCCAGTCGGAGCAACCGTCTTTGTTTCCCTGATGACCACGACCTTGGCATACTGCAGCTATCTGGCCCTGCAACAATTCAATCTCATCGCGGCCTTTGTTTGCATCATCTACGGCCTGGTGCTGATTGGTCTTGTGGTGCAATCGCATCTCGAATTCAAGCGACGCATCATAGCTGAACAGGAAGTGCGCCACCAACAGCAGGTCATCAAACTGCTGCTCAATGATTTCGAACGCGGCACCAGCGACTGGTTGTGGGAAACCAATGGACAAGGCTTCTTGACTTATTATTCGCCAAGACTGGCCGAAATATTGAATTTCGCTGCCGACGAATTACAGGGCCGTTCGCTGCGCGAGGCCTTGTCTGGATTTGCCGATGCCACAAGTTGGCATGATCTTGAAACAGCGCTTGCCAAACGGGCTTCGATAGCTGCGCTGCCGCTGACCCTGTCACGTCAAGGCTTTGCCGCCCATTGGGAAATTTCGGCGCAAGCCCTGCAAGATGGAAATGGTGACTTTGCAGGCTTTCGTGGTGTAGGTCGTGATGTCACGGCCAAACACTACAGCGAAAAAAACCTCCAGGCTGCCGTTGCCGATAGCGAGAAGGCCAGTTCGGCAAAATCCCAGTTTCTTTCCATCATCAGCCATGAATTGCGCACCCCCATCAATGCCATCGTCGGCTTTGCCGAATTGTTGCGCTTTGACGGTGACAGTCCACTCAGTGCCAACCAGCACAATGAATATTGTGATACAATTCTTGACAATGCCCGTTCGCTGCAATCGATGATCAATGATCTTCTGGATGCCACCCGTCTCGAAAGCGGTGCCCTGCATCTGGTGGACCAGGACAATGACACGGCTGAACTGGTGGAAACCATCGTCCGGCTGCACGCCCATCAAGCGGAACAGGCCGAAATTACCATCCTCTGCAAAACCACCGACGGCATCAGCCTGCGCGGCGATGTGATGCGCCTGAAACAGGTCATTACCAATCTGATTGCCAATGCCATCAAGTTTTCACCGCGGGGTGGTTTGGTACATGTCGAGATGCTGCGCGGGTCCGACGACCAGTTTGTCTTGCAAATCCGCGATGCAGGTGTTGGCATTCCGCAAAATGAATTGGAAAGTGTTTTTGAAACTTTTGCCCAAGCCGAATGCGGCAGTGCCCGGCGCTTTGGTGGTGTGGGCCTGGGCCTTGCCATCGCCCGTCGCGTCGCCAGATTGCACGGTGGTGACGTGACATTGGACAGTGTCTATGGTGCAGGCACCACAGCCCACCTGACACTGCCGGCAAACCGCATCAAATGGACAACCAGCCCCGTGCTTGCCTCTCAGCCCGACAAGCAAGTCGCGTAGAGCATCGGGCATTCAATATGATCAGAGGCACCGTCACTCCCGCGCAGGCGCACGCGTGTCCGGGGAAAGTGGATTGCCTCACATTCTCCATAGATCGTCATTCCAGCCAAGCGTAGCCCTTGCGGAGCGCGAGCTGGAACCCCGCTTTCTTTCAACGAGTTGAGCTTGTTGCAAGCAAAGCTGGTTTCCAAATCGCCCGCGATAGGGCGGGCCTTTGGAATGACGTTTTGGGGAGGGATGTTCGCATCTGACCACCCGATGAAATAAAACCCAACCCGTTGCATGAATTGTGCGATTGGGCCAAAAGTCCTGCATGACGTCGAACACTGCAAAACGCATTCCCTCATTCATGGGAACCACTTCAGCCAAAACTGCCAAGGGTTCTGATTTGGCGATCTTTGGTGCTGGACATGGCACGCCCTACAAAACCATTGACAACCGGGTGCATCAAAAAGCCCCCGACGCTTTCCGCATGGCGCTCAAGGAAGATGCAGCCTGGCTGGAGCATTGGGATTGGGATTTTGATGGGCCGCTTTTGCCAGCTGGCTTCAAGGCCGTTGATCTCGGCAATCTCGCCACCAAACCCAAGGAGGGTTTCAACAACCGCCTGAAAATTCGCAATGCCACAGCAGCCATTCTGCGGGCAGGTGCCGTACCCATGATGTTTGGTGGCGACGACAGCACGCCCATTCCCTTCATCGACGGCTTTGCCGCCGGCACGCAACCCATTACCCTTCTGCAAATCGATGCCCCCCTAGACTGGCGTCATGAACGTGAAAAAGAGTCAATGGGATTTTCCTCCACCATGCGCCGCGCCTCTGAACAGGCCCATGTCTGGCGCATTGTCCAGGCAGGCGCACGGGGCCTGGGATCAGCCCGCGAACAAGAGGTGCAGGACGCCAGGGATTGGGGAGCAAGGCTTATCTCCTCTCGCCACATGCATCACCATGGCATCGCTTCGGTGCTGGAACATATTGAACCAGACTCCGATTGCGTCATCTGCCTGGATCTCGATGTGCTTGACAGTTCCATCATGCCAGCTGTGGCCTATCCCTCTCCCGGCGGGCTTACTTATGTGCAACTCACCGACTTGATTGCCGGTGTTGCTGCCAAGGCCCGCATCGCAGGATTTGCCATGGTGGAATTTGTGCCCAAGCGTGATCCGGCGGGAACTGCGGCCTTTACCGCAGCCCGCATCGCCAGCCACATCATCGGCCATGTGGCCCGAGCAAAGAGGCCCGCTACCTTATGACGATTGCCCCGGAATTTTCTGAAGCAGTCAAACTCTGGGGCAAAATCGGATTACTTTCGTTTGGCGGACCGGCGGGACAAATTGCGCTTCTGCACAAGGAAATCGTCGAACAACGCTCCTGGATCGAGGAGAAGGAATTTCTCGGTGCCTTGAATTTTTGCATGTTTTTGCCGGGCCCAGAGGCCATGCAACTCGCCACCTACTGCGGTTGGAAGTTGCATGGGCTTCGCGGTGGACTTGCCGCCGGGTTGTTGTTTGTCTTGCCGGGCGCACTCGTCATGCTGGCTTTATCATTGCTCTATGCCACGCTTGGCAACTTGCCGCTGGTGCAAGCCCTGTTCTGGGGCATCAAGGCCGCCGTCGTCGCCATTGTATTTGAGGCGCTGATCAAAATCGCCAGACGCGCCCTGAAAACCAGATTTGATTGGGCCATTGCCGCAGCAGCTTTTGTGGCCCTGTTTGTTTTTGCCCTACCCTTTGCCCTGGTTGTTGCCATTGCCGGAGTGCTTGGATTTTTTCTGGCCCCGAAAACCACCGCAGACGCAACGGCCGTAACCCGCCCCACGGTACTGGCCACCTTGAAGACCATTGCCTGCTGGCTTGTGCTGTGGCTGCTGCCTTTGGCCTTGCTCCATGTCATGCTGGGCCACGATCATGTCCAGTCCCAATTGGCCCGCATGTTTTCGGTTCTCGCGGTTGTCACCTTCGGTGGTGCCTATTCGGTTTTGGCTTCACTCGGCCAAACGGTGGTTGAACAAACCGCTTGGCTGACACCGCAACAAATGATGGATGGTTTCGGCTTGGCTGAAACAACGCCGGGGCCGTTGATCCTCGTCGGTCAATTCGTCTCATTCACTGCCGCCACTCATGTGCAAGGCAGTCTGTGGGCCGGTGTTGCCGCCAGCCTGAATTTTCTCTGGATGACATTTGTGCCGTGTTTCCTGTGGATTTTTGCGGGCGCTCCGTGGATTGAATATCTGCAAAATCATCCGCGTCTGAAATCTGCCCTGTCCGCCATCACCGCCGCTGCAACCGGTGTCATTCTCAATCTCAGCCTGTGGTTTGCCCTGCATGTTGTATTCGCCAAAGTGGCCAGATTGCCACCACCCCTGCCGATCTGGTGGCCGGATTTTTCAACGCTCGATGTGCCAGCCCTGCTGCTTTGCCTCGGCTTGGCATTTGTCGTTCTGCATCTCAAGGCTGGTATTCCCAAAACGCTGGCCTTGGCGGCCATTGCGGGGCTATCATGGCATTTTGTCAAATCATTCACGTGAGCGCCTGAACTCTCATGCACAAAACCCGCCCTCTGGTTGGCTTGCCCGCCGATACCTATGAAAAGGATGGCTTTCTGTTCCATTCCCTCGGCGACAAATATGTCCGTGCACTGACGGATGTTTCCGATGTCGAACCCGTGATGATTCCGGCTTTCATCGATACCGACAATCTCGATGACTTGCTCGGACACTTTGATGGCGTGTTGATGACGGGTGCGGTTTCCAATGTGCATCCGCCGCACTATGGCGAGGACGCTTCAACCGACCACGAACCCTACGATCATCACCGCGATGCCACCACACTCAAGTTGATCAAGGCAGTGATTGCACGCGGCATTCCCCTGTTCTGCATCTGCCGGGGTTTTCAGGAACTGAATGTGGTGATGGGTGGCAGTCTTGAAACCGAGCTGCAACGGGGCGCAGAGCGGCTTGATCACCGTGCGACCAAATCCGAGGACGTTGATGTGCGCTATGCGCCCGCTCATGTCATCACCCTGACCAAGGGCGGACTGTTGTCCCATATCCTTGGCAAACCGGAAACCAAGGTAAACTCCATCCATCGCCAAGGCATCAAGCGATTGGGGGCCGGCCTGCAAATCGAAGCCGTGGCGCCCGATGGAGTGATCGAAGCCATATCCGTCAAAGGCGCCAAGGCCTTTGCCTTTGCCACCCAGTGGCACCCCGAATTCAAAGCCGCAGAAAATCCGGACTCCGTGAAGCTCTTTGAGGCCTTCGGTGATGCCGTACGCAGCCACGCCCGTTTGCGTCATGAAAGCCTCGTGGGGCGGCGGAGTGCTTAGCGTTTGAGCAACGCAGTTTTCACTCTCTTTTCCAATATCGCTTGTGATCAAAGGGACCTCATCCGTCGCTTCGCGCCACCTTCTCCACTATCGTGGAGAAGGGACAATTTTCACGCGGCTGTCCCTTCTCCCTCGCAGATGGAGAAGGTGCCCGAAGGGCGGATGAGGTCCCTTTGGCTCCAGCTAAACCAGCTCCGGCAACTCTGCCAGCGACGTGATCATCCGCGCAGGTTTGCCTGGAATTTTATCATCCCGCTTCGTCGTCCTTGCCACGCGCACCGCCTGAAAACCAAATTGTGCCGCTGCCTGGGCATCCCAGCAATTGGCCGATACAAAGCAAACTGACGGCGCATCCTGCAGGTGGAACCTCTGCATGGCCAGCCGGTAAACCCGGCGGCTTGGTTTATAAATGCCAACTTCTTCCGCTGAAATCACATGCTCAAACAGCTTGTCGAGGCCTGCATGTCGCACGGCCGAATCCAGCATGGAGGGACTGCCGTTGGAAAGTATGGCCGTCCGCTTGCCCAGTTTGCGTAAAGCTGTGAGAGCCCCTGCCACATCTTCATAGGCATCAAGCTTGAGATACAGCGTCATCAACTCATCGGCCAGACCAGCCTCGGCAATTTCAAGTTCTGCCATGGCATAGTCCAGGGCATCGCGCGTCACGCTCCAGAAATCCGCATGGGTGCCCATCAGACTGCGCAACCAGGTATATTCGAGCTGTTTCTGCCGCCACAGGATTGCCAGATTTGCTGCCTTCCCGCCAATTTCATGGGCAAGCTTTTCAATCGGTGAGGCCACATTGAAC
>JANONM010000376.1:0-5302 GCA_031420855.1 Hyphomicrobiales bacterium | reverse complement strand
ACGGCGAAATCAATGTGCCGTTGTCAGAAGGCCTGATTACCGAAAAGGACATCGCTGGCGAAATCGGTGAAGTGATCACCGGCAAGAAGCAGGGCCGCACCTCAGACAAGGAGATCACCATTTTTGATTCAACCGGCATTGTGCTGCAGGATTCGGCCACGGTACCACTTGAATATGAGCGCGCCATGGCGGCAGGTGTGGGCATTGAGAAGAAAATGATCTCGACCTGATCAGCTGCCAGCAATTTCCACCTCGCCGACATGGAACTGCACCATGTTCCTACCATATCTCCGGGTGCACGCATTCCCCATGTCTGGGTGTTTGACAAGCAGGGCAAACAGCATTCAACGCTGGGCATCACAGGGCAGGGCGCGTTCACGCTGATCACGGGCATCGGCGGTGAAGCTTGGGTAGAAGCGGCGCAAAAATTGGCAAAGTCGAAGGGCATCACCATCAATACCCGCGTCATCGGCCCGCGCCGCGACTTTGAAGACCACACCGGGGATTGGGATCATGCCCGGGAAATTTCAGATTCAGGTTATCTGCTTGTCAGGTCCGATCAACATGTAGCTTTCCGGGCCATGCAGGCCTCCAAGACGGACGAAAAAGAATTGACTTCCGCTCTCAACTCCATTCTGGGACTTTGATCATGGCCAAAAAAACTGTCAAGAACGCGGCGTTGAAAAACCAGGGGGCCAAATATTTCTTCTCGGTGAAAGACTCGGTGAAAGTGGTGCAGGACCGGGTTGGCCCAAAGGCCGACAAGCGCGCAAAGTTTGTGGTGGATTCACTGGTGAAACATCTGCACGCCTTTGTGAAGGAAACCAACATCACCATGGATGAGTGGATGTATGGCATCAACTTCCTCACCAAGACAGGGCATCTCTCGACAGATTGGCGCCAGGAGTTCATTCTGCTCTCGGATACGCTGGGTGTTTCCATGCTGGTGGAAACCCTCAACAACGACAAAATGTCGGGCGAAACCGAATCGACTGTGCTGGGTCCGTTCTACATCGAGAACGCTCCCAAGTATCCCAACGGTGCAAACATCTGCCTTGATGGCAAGGGCGAACCTGTCTGGGTCCATGGCCGGGTGATTGATGCCAAGGGCAAACCCATTGTCGGCGCTGTGCTTGACGTTTTCCAGGCCAATGATGAAGGCTTCTATGACGTACAGCAGAAGGGCATCCAGCCCGACATGAATCTGCGCGGCGTCTTTACCTCCGGGAAAGATGGCAGGTACAGTTTCAGAACGGTCTATCCCCGCCATTATCCGATCCCGTTTGATGGCACAGTCGGCAATATGCTGGTGGCCCTGGATCGCAACCACAATCGTCCGGCACATCTGCATTTTATTGTTTCCGCTCCGGGCTTCGAAAAACTCATCACCCATATTTTCACACCGGATTGTCCATGGCTGAAGGATGATGCGGTATTTGGCGTCAAGGAAAGTCTGATCGCCGACTTCAGGATAATGGATGATCCGGCGAAAGCTGCAACACTCGGCATGCCGAACCCGTTCCGCATTTGCGAATGGAACGTTGTTCTGGCAAAAACCAGATGAGGTTAAGCTGATGATCAACAAGATTGTCGAGTCAATCGAAGCAGCGGTCGCTGACATCCAGGATGGCTCCACCATTCTCGTCGGTGGCTTCGGCACGGCTGGCATGCCATTCAATCTGGTCGACGCCCTGATCGCGCAAGGGGCTCGTGACCTGACGATTGTCTCCAACAATGCAGGCAATGGTGAAATCGGCCTTGCCGCATTGCTGAAGGCCAAGCGCGTGCGCAAGATCATCTGCTCATTTCCGCGGCAAACGGACTCATGGGTGTTTGATGGTCTCTACCGCGCAGGCGAGATAGAATTGGAGGTCGTTCCGCAAGGCAATCTGGCAGAACGCATGCGAGCCGCAGGGGCTGGCATTGGCGCATTTTTCTGTCCGACGGGCCATGGAACACTATTGGCCGGAGAACGTGAAACCCGCGTCATTGATGGACGCAACCATGTGCTGGAATATCCGATTCATGGCGACGTGGCCTTGATCAAGGCGCATAAGGCTGATCGTTGGGGCAATCTCGTCTACCGCAAGACCGCACGCAATTTCGCCCCCGTCATGGCAACGGCTGCACGCATCACAATTGCCGAAGTTTCAGAGATTGTTGAACTTGGTGGGCTTGATCCGGAAGCTGTGCCGACACCCGGCATCTATGTTCAACGGGTGGTGAGGGTCGAAAGCAAATTGGCTAAGGTCCCATGAGGTATTCGATATGCAGCGCATGACACGAGAACAGATGGCCACCCGCGTGGCGGCCGACATACCGGATGGTGCCTATGTCAATCTTGGCATTGGCCTGCCGACGATGGTGGCAAATGTGCTGCCCCAGGATCGCGAAATCATTCTGCATACGGAGAATGGCCTTCTCGGCATGGGGCCTGCGCCCGCAAAGGGCGGGGAAGACTGGGACCTCATCAATGCAGGCAAACAGCCAGTGACAGAAGTTCCGGGTTCCACGTTTTTTCACCACGCCGATTCCTTTGCGATGATGCGCGGCGGGCATCTGGATATTTGCGTATTGGGCGCGTTTCAAGTATCTGAACAAGGTGATCTTGCCAATTGGCACACTGGCGAATCCGATGCCATTCCGGCCGTTGGTGGTGCCATGGACCTTGCCATTGGTGCCAAGAAAACCTGGATCATGATGGAGCATGTCACCAAGAATGGTCAGCACAAGTTGGTCAGGCAATGCTCCTATCCCCTAACGGCCAAGTCTTGCGTGTCGCGCATCTATACGGACCTTGCGGTGATTGATGTGACCAAGGACGGTTTCGTTGCCATGGAGATCATTCCCGGCCTGAGCTTTGAAGAGTTGTCCAGGATGACAGGTGCCGTCTTGCGCGATGGCCGTGTGCGGAGTGTTGCGTGATGACCGAAGCTTTCATTTGTGATTACATCCGCACACCCATCGGACGATTTGGCGGGGCGCTGTCGTCGGTCCGCGCCGATGATCTGGGAGCCGTGCCACTTCGCGCCCTGATGGCCCGCAACGCCAAATTGGACTGGAGCCGGGTTGATGAGATCATCTTTGGTTGCGCCAACCAGGCGGGCGAAGACAACCGCAACGTCGCCCGCATGTCCCTGCTCCTGGCAGGACTTCCCCATTGCATTCCCGCAACGACAATGAACCGGCTTTGTGGCTCCGGCATGGATGCAGTTATCACCGCTGCTCGTGCTATTAAAAGTGGGGAAGCGGAACTGATCATCGCGGGTGGTGTTGAGTCGATGTCGCGTGCACCCTTTGTCATGCCGAAAGCCACCGAGGCATTTTCACGGGCCGCTGAAATCCATGACACGACGATTGGCTGGCGCTTCATCAATCACTTGATGAAGCAGCAGTATGGTGTTGATTCCATGCCGGAAACGGCTGAGAACGTGGCTGAGGAATTCAGCATCAGCCGCGCAGACCAGGATGCTTTTGCCTACCGATCACAAATGAAGGCAGCAGAAGCCCAAGCCAGTGGGCGGCTGGCGCAGGAAATCATCGGCGTGTCTATTGCCCAAAGAAAAGGTGATCCCGTCCTCGTCGAAAGAGATGAACACCCCCGCGCCACAACCCTGGAAGCCCTTGCCAAATTGGCCACACCCTTTCGCAAAGGTGGTTCAGTCACCGCTGGCAATGCGTCGGGTGTCAATGATGGTGCCGCCGCCCTGATCATTGCGTCTGAACGCGCTGCAAAGGAACATGGTCTCACGCCGTTGGCCCGCATTCTGGGTGGCGCAACGGCCGGCGTGCCGCCACGCATCATGGGGATGGGTCCTGCACCTGCAACAGAAAAACTATGCGCACGTCTCGGTTTCAAGCCATCCGATTTCGACATCATTGAACTCAATGAAGCCTTTGCCTCGCAAGGCATTGCCGTGCTGCGCCAACTCGGCATTGCTGAAGCTGCGCCCTTCGTCAATCCCAACGGAGGAGCCATTGCCCTTGGCCATCCGCTCGGCATGTCGGGCGCACGCATTGTCGGCACTGCGGCGCTGGAACTCAAGCGACGCAAGGCAAAGTTGGCCTTGGCTACCATGTGCATTGGCGTTGGACAAGGCATTGCCATTGCAATTGAAGCTGTGTGATGACCGGCAGCACAAACGGAATTTGTGTAAAGATACATTTGAATATGCTTTGGCAGTCACTATGAAGGGCTGGTGAAGAAGGAAAGCTGGACGTGCGCTATTCAGGTTTGCGGGTAATCTTCGAAGCCCTGTCAGGTCACAAGGGCTGGAAGCCGGTTTGGCGGGATCCGGTTCCACAGGCTGAGTATGATTACATCATCGTCGGCGGCGGCGGGCATGGACTTGCGACGGCCTACTATCTCGCGAAAGAATTCGGCCAATCCCGTATTGCGGTTCTGGAAAAGGGCTACTTGGGCGGAGGCAACGTGGGCCGCAACACCACAATCATCCGCTCGAATTATCTGCTCGATGGCAATGAACCCTTCTATGAGTTTTCATTGAAGCTGTGGGAAGGGCTGGAGCAGGACTTCAACTACAATGCCATGGTCAGCCAGCGTGGCATCATGAACCTGATCCACACCGACGCCCAGCGCGATGCTTTCACGCGGCGCGGCAATGGCATGATTTTGAATGGTGCTGACGCTGAGCTGCTGTCGCGCGAACAAGTGAAAGCGGTGTATCCGTTTTTGAATTTCGACAACGCCCGTTTTCCGATCAAGGGCGCATTGACGCAAAAGCGCGGGGGTACGGTTCGGCATGATGCCGTGGCATGGGGTTATGCCAGAGGGGCAGACACGCGCGGTGTTGATCTCATTCAAAATTGCGAAGTGACAGGCTTCAAAATCGAGAATGGCCGGGTTCGCGGCGTTGAAACAACGCGCGGATACATGGGGGCCAAAAAAATTGGCGTTGCGGTTGCGGGCTCCTCATCAAAAGTCATGGCCCATGCCGGCATGCGCCTGCCAATCGAAAGCCATGTGTTGCAGGCTTTCGTATCCGAAGGCTTGAAGCCCCTGATTGATGGCGTCATGACATTTGGTGCAGGGCACTTCTATGTCAGCCAATCGGACAAGGGCGGCCTGGTGTTTGGCGGCGATATTGATGGTTATAACTCCTATGCCCAGCGCGGCAACTTGCCTGTCATTGAAGATGTCGCCGAAGGTGGCATGGCCCTCATGCCAATGATCGGTCGCGCACGACTGCTGCGCACGTGGGGTGGCATCATGGACATGTCGATGGACGGTTCTCCCATCATCGACAAGACACACATTGAAGGGCTCTATTTCAATGGCGGA
>JANONM010000375.1:0-5548 GCA_031420855.1 Hyphomicrobiales bacterium | reverse complement strand
GTACGGTTGATCATCAGTGTGAAAATTGCCATCAAAGCAACCGTCGCCACGATAATTAAAATCTGCATGTTGGAAATCGTTACGATGAATATGCCATCAGCAGCATCCCGGTGCATGATTTCGTGTCTCCCCGTGATGATGCCCTGAATGGGTTTGGGGCGGCCTTCCTGGGCGATTCGCACAAATTCCTGCAAAACGATGGACATGCCGATTGCTGAAATCAGCGGTGCCAAACGAAACGAACCGCGCAATGGCTTGTAGGCCACCCGCTCGATCGTCCAATTATAAACCGACGCAATGATCATGGCGATAACGACCACCAGAGCCAAAGCCAAAATGATCAGGAATGGTCCACTGCCTCCCGTCAAACCCATCATCAAAACCACGATGAAGGCGACCATGGAACCGATCATGAAAACGTCACCATGGGCAAAATTGATCATGCCGATAATGCCGTAAACCATCGTGTAACCAATGGCGATCAGTCCGTAGATGGAACCCAGTGTAAGCCCGTTTATGAGCTGCTGGAGGAAATACTCCATGCGCCCCCCTATGTTAATGACGCGTAGCCTCATGTTCATGGCACATGCCGGCCATTTGACCGCACCTTTAATACGAAGCCAAAAACAAATACAAGTGATACAAAGCCCATCACCCCACAAAAACCATGGAAGAAATAGTGTTTTGTCCAAGCAGAATTGCTATTTGTTGGTGGATAACACCGCGATTTGATCCGCTCAGCCATGCATCGGCGAATTCTGTTGCCTTGCGCGATAGTCAAATGAGTTTGACGGTGTGAAGATAGATTGCTAAACCGATATATATCGAACCATTATATATCGGATGCACCGCCTTGAACGTCAAAACCCTCTGTCTCGGATATTTGTCGCTGCACGAAGCGACGGGCTATGAGATCAAAAAAGATGTTGAAGATGGGCTGTTCAGCCACTTCATTGAAGCAAGTTACGGCTCCATCTATCCCGCCTTGAACCAGTTGGCCAACGAAGGTCTGGTTGTTTGCCGGGAAGAAGAACAATCAGGAAAACCCGACAAGAAGATTTACGCCATCACCGAAGCTGGCCAAATCAACTTGCGCAACAGCCTCATGCCGCTGCCGACACGCGATAAATACAAATCCGAATTTCTCTTCGTCATGCTTTTGCAACATCATTTGTCTCATGATCAGCGCCGTGCAGCCATGGAAAAGCAATTGGCGGACCTGAAGTCCGACCTGCACAATATTGCGAATTGCCGCGCTGATATGCCATCCAATCCGGCCTGTGATTTCGTAATGGGCTACGGTGAATCGGTGCTGACAGCAGGTGTCAGTTATCTGGAGCAAAAGCTTGCCGAGCAATCACTGGCCAAACAAGCAGCAGAATGAAATTGTGAACTTTAGTTGGAGCGGAAACATGCGGGACAAATTGATCATGACACTCCTGGCAACGACTTTGTTGACAGGCGTTGCATCAGCACAAACCAAGGATACGACCTTGAAGCCGCCCGCACCTCCGACAATCTCGGTATTGGTGGCTGAAAAGAAAAAAATTGCGGAAGACTTGACGGTCACCGGAAGCTTCGCTGCCGGAGAACTTGTGTTGGTTTCGCCGCTGATTGAAGGATTGTCAGTCACTGAAATCCTCGCCGAAGAAGGCGACGCCGTTACCAAAGGCCAAGTCCTGGCCCGACTGCTGGGCGATTCAATTGACATCCAGATTGCCCAGACCCAAGCCAACCTGGCCCGCAATGATGCCGCCCTGGCCCAGGCTGAAAACCAGATTGAACAAGCCAAGATCAGTGTGGACAGAACCGCATCCGATCTCAACCGTACCAAAAAACTGCGCACCTCCGGCGTCAGCACGGTTGAACAATTTGACCAACGTCAGGCTGCCTATGACTTGGCCCGGTCGCAACTGACGGCTGCCAAACTCGCGCTCAATGTAACCAAGGCGGATCGTGCAGCGATTGAAGCCCAACTGGCAGAGCTGCAACTCCAAAAGGGCCGCACCGAAATCAAGGCCCCGGTGGAAGGCTACATCAGCCGCCGCACCGTGCAAATCGGCGGCATTGCTTCAGGCAGCCGCGACCCCATGTTCCATATCGTGACGGCGGGTATCGTTAAGCTGGTTGCCGAAGTACCAGAATCCGATCTGCCGAAAGTGCAGCTCGGCCAAAAAGCCAGTATCGTTGTCAACGGTTTGGCCAAAGCCATCGAAGGTGAGGTCAAACTGATTTCAGCGGAAGTCAGCGAAACCACCCGCATTGGCCTTGTACATATCCGGGTGGCCGATGGTGTGCGTATTCCGCTTGGCGCATTTGGCCGCGCCACAATAGCGCTGGCCGAAGGCGAGGGCGTTGCCATGCCATTGACGGCTGTCACCTTTGGTGAAGACGGACCGACCGTCCAGATCGTCAAGGACAACAAGGTGCAAGTCCGCAAGGTCATCACCGGGCTTGTCAGCACCGACTACATCGAAATCACCGATGGCGTGATTGCTGGCGAAACCTATGTGGCCCGCGCAGGGAGCTTCGTGCGCGACGGCGATGCTGTCACCCCTGTGATACTTTCTGATACGGAACAATAACCCAACATGAATTTCAATTTCTCAGCCTGGTCCATCCGCAATCCGGTTCCGTCAATCCTGCTGTTTGTCGTGTTGGTGTTGGTGGGTATCCAGAGTTTCCGGGCCCTGCCAATCACGCAATTCCCCAATATCGATGTGCCGGTGATTGCGGTTTCCGTAACCCAGTCCGGTGCGGCACCGACCGAACTTGAATCACAAGTCACCAAGCTGGTTGAAGATGCGGTCGCTGGCATCAACGGTGTCAAACACATCACCTCGACGATGAGCGACGGCGTGTCGTCCACCGGCATCGAGTTCCGTCTGGAAATACCGACGGACAAGGCCCTCGAAGACGTCAAGGATGCGATTGCCAAAATTCGCGGCAATTTGCCGGGCGGTGTTGACGAACCCATCATCCAGCGCATCGATGTGGAAGGTCAGGCCATCCAGACCTACGCCATCAAGGCACCCGGCATGACGCTTGAGCAATTGTCCTGGTATGTCGATGATACGGTGAAACGCGCCGTTCAAGGCTTGAAGGGCGTTGGCCGGGTTGAACGTTACGGCGGCGTTGAGCGTGAGATCCGGGTTGATATTGATCCGGCCAAGTTGCAAGCACTTGGCGTAACCGCCGCCACCATCAACAGCCAACTCAATTCCACCAATGCCGACAGTGGGGCAGGCCGCAGTGAAATCGGCGGCAATGAGCAAGCCATCCGCACCCTGGGTGGTGCCCGCACTTTGCAGGAACTCAAAGAAACCAAAATTGCCTTGCCAGGCGGTCGCCAGGTGCGGCTGATGGATGTTGCAAGTGTAACGGACAGCAATGCCGAACCGCGCACTTTTTCGCGCTACAATGGCGATCCGGTTGTCACGTTTTCAATATTCCGCTCAAAGGGCGCAAGTTCAACCAGTGTCGGCGATGTGGTGGCGGCGAAAGTTGCCGAACTTTCAGCCGCCAATCAAGCTGTGACTTTCACGCTTGTTGATGACACGGTTTATTTTATCTACGGGAACTACGCATCCGCCATGGAAGGCCTGATCGAAGGCGCCATTCTTGCGGTTATTGTAGTGTTGATCTTCTTGCGGGATTGGCGCGCCACATTGATAACCGCCATCTCATTGCCCTTGTCAGCCATTCCGACCTTCTGGGCCATGGACATGCTGGGCTTCTCGCTCAATCTGGTTTCCTTTCTCGGCATCACCTTGGCCACGGGCATTCTGGTCGATGATGCCATTGTCGAAATAGAAAACATCGCCAGGCATATCCGCATGGGCAAGACACCCTACCGTGCCGCCATGGAAGCCGCCGACGAAATCGGCCTCGCCGTCATTGCCATCAGTTTCACCATCATCGCGGTGTTCGTGCCGGTATCCTTCATGGGCGGCATTGTCGGGCAATATTTCAAGCAGTTCGGCATGACTGTGGCCGTGGCCGTCTTGTTCTCGCTGATTGTCGCGCGATTGATTACACCCATGATGGCGGCCTATTTGATGCGGCCGGTCAAACACGAGGAAGAAAAGCAGGGGCCACTGTTGCGGGGGTACATCGGCCTGTTGCATTTATTGAATTGGGCACCGACCTTGCAAAGTTTGACACCAGCGACTTCGAGATTGGTTAAACTCTGGAGTATTGTTGCAATTGGCCTTGCGGCAACAATCACTCTCCTCGTCGCAAGCCTCATTATACTTTTGCTGGCTGGTATTTCTTCAGTTTTGACCATCATTTCGTTTGCAATTGCCGGCTTGGCCGCTGCTCCAACTGCGTTGCTTTGGCTAATGTTGTTTCTTTGGGCAACGTCAGGCCTGGGCAAAAAATTGCTTTTGCGATGGATCGCATATGCCTTGTCAGCAAGCATCGTTATGGTTGTTATAAGATTTGTGACTCCTTGGCTTTTTGATGTAGCGTTGACGACCGAAAAGATTCTGATTTCTACGCCATATGTGTTTTTAACGATTACTGCTTTCCTGGGGTTTGCTTGGATCATAGGCAAGTTTGTACGATCTGGAATTGATCGCACTATTGTTTGGCGAGACCAAGAAGGCAATCATGTTGCAGCAGAGGGCACTATAAAGTATGCGTCGCCTAGGATAGTCAGCTACGCCACTGTTGCTGGTGCCTTTGGCATTCTGATGGCTTCAACTCTTTTGTTTCCTTATCTGCCCACGGGCTTTATTCCCCGTGGTGATGACTCGCGGTTTGTATTGTCGGTTGAACTGCCACCAGGAGCCGGACTCGACAAGACGCTGGCAATCACCGAGCACATGGCTGGCATCATTCGCAAGAACCAAGACGTCAGCCAGGTTTTTGTTCTCGGCGGTTCTTCACCAACGGGAACGGCTGAAGCACGTTACGCCTCGATTTTTGTCAACCTCAAGCACCGTGATTCCCATCTCTTGCAAGGCATTCTCAATCCACCCATAAAGTTTGCCAACAAATTGTTGAACCTCGAAATTCCGAGCTTGCCAACAGCCGGTCGCACCAAGCCCCAATGGGACATCGAAGAAGAAATTTTCCCGCAGTTGTCTGGATTGGCCGATGTGCGCTGGGCCAAGATCAATCCGCGCGGCCAGCGTGAAGTTGAATACAACATGCTGTCTTCAGACGCAGTTGCACTTTCCCAGGCCGTTGCGAAATTGGAAGTAGCCTTGCGCAAGGAGCCGATTCTGCGGTCAGTTGCAGCGCAAGGTTCGCTGGAGCGTCCCGAAATCCAGATCATCCCGCGCCCCGACGAAGCCGCCAAAGTGGGCATCACAGCTTCACAAATTTCGCAAGCCGTTCGCGTTGCCACAATCGGTGACTTCGGACCCTTGCTGGCCAAGTTCAAGGCGGGAGATCGCTTGCTGCCGATACGCGTGCAAATCCCCGAGGAAGCCCGCACCAAGCTGAGTGAGATCACCAGTTTGAAACTCATTTCCTCAACTGGTGCATCAGTGCCGCTGTCATCTGTAGCTGAAGTCAAGTTCTCCCAGGGCCCGAGTTC
>JANONM010000374.1:0-8962 GCA_031420855.1 Hyphomicrobiales bacterium | reverse complement strand
AGAAAATGCAGCTGGAACCCGTGTTTTCCGGCGATGCTTATAGTTCAGCCCAAAAACTGCGCGAAATCCCAAAAACCCTGCGCGAGGCAATCGAACTGCTCGACAAATCAACTTTCCTGCGCGGTGCTCTCGGCGATGACGTGGTTGACCATTATGTCCACACAGGCCGCTGGGAACAATTCGAATTCGACCGCCGCATAACGGACTTGGAATTGAAACGCGGCTTTGAACGATATTGACACTAAAAATTCACTTGAAATTAAATTCAGTTTCGCTAAATTTAAGCAATGGACTCATTGCAGACATATTTGGACGAAGAACGCGGTCGAGCTGTCAAGCTTGCTAAAACGCTTGGCGTTTCGCCAGGTGCTATTTCCCAATGGGACCGCGTACCAGCCGAGCGGGTTATCGACGTTGAGCGTGCAACAGGTATTCCGCGCCATGCTTTGCGACCGGACCTTTTTGATCAATCAAACGATGAGGTTTCTACTCCCAAGAATAGCAAAGTGAAGCGCAAGTCAATCATGGGTCTGATGAAGGGCATGGTGACATTGCCGCCTGACTTCAATCCTGAAGAGCCTTTCTGGGAACTGCATAAAGATTGGGAAGACTTTGAAATCGGTGGTTTGGATGACAAAAGGTGAATAGTCAGGGCCTTTTGCTCGATACGTGTGCGATCCTCTTTATCACCCGCAACAAGAACATCACTCCCGAAACAGCGTCGAGGATTGACGAAGCAAGCGACAACGGAAGCCTCTATCTTTCTCCGATATCGTCATGGGAAATTGGCAGAAGTGTTGCAAGCCGCAGACTGTCAATTGCCGGAGATCCACTCCGATTTTTCTTGGACTTTTTGACTGGTGCGTCAGCCAGACTCTGTGACTTGGGACCACAGACGTTGGTCGCATCATCGTTTCTACCCGGCAAAATACACAAAGATCCGTTTGACCGAATTCTGATTGAAACGGCGCGCCAAAACGACCTGACATTGGTCACCTCCGACCGCGCCATCTTGGCCTATGGTGCTTTAGGCCACGTCAAAACCCTAGCCTGTTAAACTTTGAAAGCACACCCAATGACCATGCCTACCCGCAATTTCAACTTCCCCAACCCCATCAAGTTCGGCCCCGGTCGGGTGAAGGAGCTACCGGATTTCTGCAAATCTGCGGCCATGAAAAACCCGTTGTTTGTCACTGACAATGGCCTTGCTGGCACCGAAATGGTGAAAGCCATTCTTGCAAATCTGAAATCCTCTGGTCTGCGCGTGGAAATGTTCTCCGATGTGCGCCCCAATCCCACCGAGGAAAACGTCCTCGAAGGCTGCAAAGCCTACCGTGCTGGCAACCATGACGGCGTTGTCTGCTTTGGCGGCGGCTCGGCGTTGGACACGGGCAAGATGATTGCCCTCATGCATGGCCAGAACCTGTCGATTTTCGATCTTGAAGATGTGGGCGACTGGTACAAGCGGGCCGATGCATCGAAAGTCGCCCCCAACATCTGCATCCCGACAACCGCCGGCACAGGTTCAGAAGTGGGGCGGGCAGGCGTCATCACCAACACCAAAACCCACGAAAAGAAAATCATCTTTCATCCCGACGTCATGCCGAAGTTTGCCATCCTTGATCCGGAACTTACAGTAGGCTTGCCACCGAAACTCACGGCCGCCACGGGCTTTGATGCCTTCGCCCATTGCCTCGAAGCCTATTGCACGCAGTTGTATCATCCCATGGCAGAAGGTGTGGCACTCGAAGGCATGCGACTGGTGAAGGAAAATCTGGCAAAGGCCGTAAAAAAACCAAATGACCTCGAAGCCCGCGGCAACATGCTGGTGGCCGCTTCCATGGGAGCCACTGCATTTCAAAAAGGCCTCGGTTCCATTCACGCCCTGTCGCATCCCTTTGGCGGACTTTACGACGCCCACCATGGCATGCTGAATGGCATCATCATGCCCTACGTTTTGAAGGCCAACCGCAAAAAGGTTGAAAAGAAAATTGAACGTGTCGCCGCCTATCTCGGCATCACGGGCGGCTTCAACGGCTTCATGAAATTCGTGCTGGCACTGCGCAAGGAGTGCGGCATTCCCCATGCGCTGAAGGAAATTGGCATTGACACAAAACGCCTGGAAGAAGTCGCCGCCATGGCCCTTACGGACCCGACGCATGAGTCAAACCCCGTGGCATTCACCGCGAAGCAATATAAGGTGTTGGCGAAGAAGTGTGTGATCGGGGACCTGTAGTGCTTCGAGGCTCGCAATGGCTCGCTCCTCAGCATGAGGGACATTGAGAAACCCTCACCCTGAGGTGGCCGCATCTTAGCAGGCCTCGAAGGGTCTGCTAAAGTGAGACTCCCATGCGCACAACAAAATCCATCCATATCATAAATTGCCATGCCGAAGGTGAAGTGGGTGATGTGATTGTGGGCGGTGTTGCCCCGCCACCGGGTGATACAATCTGGCAACAATCCCGCTTTATTGCCAAGGATGGCAGGTTGCGGAATTTCGTTTTGAACGAACCACGCGGAGGTGTGTTTCGTCATGTCAATCTTCTGGTGCCGCCCAAACATCCCAATGCCCACGCCGCCTTCATCATCATGGAACCGGAAGACACGCCTCCCATGTCCGGCTCCAATTGCATTTGCGTGGCAACCGTGCTGCTCGATGCTGGCATCATTGCCATGCAGGAGCCGGTGACCCATCTCACGCTGGAAGCGCCTGCCGGATTGATCGAGGTTTCGGCCGCGTGCCGAAATGGCAAGGCTGAGAGCATTACCCTCACCAATGTTCCATCATTTGTCACCAACTTGTCAGCCACCATTCTCGTTGACGGCAAAGCAGTGAAAGTCGACACGGCATTTGGTGGCGACAGTTTCGTCATGGCGGATGTTGCTGATTTCGGCCTTTCAATCACACCACAAAATGCCCATGTCATTGCCAGCCTGGGCCGCAGGATTGTCAAGGCCGCAAATGCCCAGATACCTTTTCATCATCCCAAGCTTCCCGACTGGAAACACTATTCATTCTGTTTCATGCGCGAGCCCTTGACACGCGAAAATGGTGTTCTCACGTCCCGAAACGCTTGCGTCATCAACCCCGGAAAACTTGACCGGTCACCAACCGGCACGGGCTGTTCCGCCTTGATGGCCGTGTTGCATGCCAAGGGATTGCTGAAACTTGGTGAGACCTACGTGGGTCGCAGCGTAGTCGATTCAAAATTCATCGGCTGTATCAGAGGCGAAACCACCGTCGGCAACCACAAGGCCATCATTCCGCAAATCACCGGACGCGCCTGGATCAGCGGCCAGACAACCCTGATGCTGGATCCCGATGATCCCTGGCCCGCCGGTTACAAGGTGAGTGACACCTGGCCTCATTTTCAACCATGATCCTGCATCAGTCTCAAGAACTGTTCCACATCTTCCTCCGGCGTTGCGAATGACAGCACGAAACGGCAATGCACTTCATCTTTTGCCAGACCCTCAACGGGCCACTCATGGAAATGCGCACCCTGCGCCGTCACCGCCTCAAATGTCTTGCGCGGCATGATGGCAAAGACTTCGTTGGCCTGTGCGGGATTTGACAGGCGCAGGCGGTTTGAATTTTGTAAACCCTTCGCCAGAATCTGCGCCAGCTTGTTGGCCCGCCTTGCATTTTCCAACCACACATCTTCCTGCAAATAGGCCAGCATCTGGGCCGAGAGATAGCGTCCTTTGGACAACAACTGTCCCGCCCGCTTGCGGCGATAGAGAAAATCATCGGCCAGTGCCGTGTCAAAAAACACAACTGCCTCCAGCATCATGCCGCCATTCTTGGTGCCCCCGAAGGACAACACGTCAATGCCCGCTTTCCATGTCATTTCGGCGGGTGTGCAGCCCAGTGCCACCAATGCATTGGCAAAGCGCGCGCCATCCAAGTGACACTTCATGTTATTGGCGTGCCCAATGTCTGTCAGCGCCATGATTTCAGGTGGTGCATAGACAGTGCCAAGCTCCGTGACGTTTGAAATCGACATGGCGGAAAGTTTTGCCCCATGCTCACCATGCACAAACTGTGCAAGCTTTGCTTCAACACCTTGCGGCGTGATCTTGTTGCCTTCGCCTGCGATTGTCACCAGCTTTGCACCTCCCGTGAACAATTCGGGGCAATTGCATTCATCGGTGTTGATATGGCTGCCCTCATGGCAAATGACACCCCCAAACGGCGGGCAGATGGCAGAGAGCGCCAGCGAATTGGCTCCCGTACCATTCAACACCAGAAAGGCTTTCACATCTTTGTCGAAAACCTCGCTCAGGCGATCTTCAACCGCCTTTGAACCTTCGTCATGGCAGTAGGACACATCGGTCAGGCGTGCATTGGCATCAATCATCGCTGCCATGAGGCGGGGATCAACACCATAGACATTGTCAGAACCAAAATTCATCTATGCCTTCTCCTCGTTTTCAAAATACAAAACCCCAAGCCCGCAAACAATGATCATGGCCATGCCAAGCAGCGCCATCCCGTTGGGATATTCCCCAAAGAAAACTGCGCCAAAAAGCCCTGCGTACAGCGTGAACGAATAATAGAAGGGCGCCACGGCCCGCGCCGTGGCATAGCGGAATGCCAGAAAAACAAACAAATGACCCAGCATGACGAAGAAACCAGAACCCAAGGCAAACAGCCAGGTGCGACCTTCAACCGGCGTCCACCCCTCGAAAATCTGGTTGTTGATGAGGGCCGCTATCAACACCACCACAACAATATTGAAAGTCACCACGATCCCAGGCGTGTCCGGTGGCGACTTGCGCGACAGCAAATCCCGCACCGCCGACGCAATCGCTGTGCCAAAACCCAGAAGGGCGATCGGCGATGCTTCTGCACCTCCCGGCTGTGCCACCACCAAAGCTCCGGCAAGCCCCAGCAGGATCAGCAACCAGCGCATCGGCCCCACCTTTTCTCCCCAGACAAAGCTGGCACCACCCAGCACCAGCAGCGGAGCCACCTGATAGATTGCCGTGATGTCGGCCAGCGGTACCTCAGCCAAAGCCAGTATGAAACACGAGACCGCCACAACCTCTGCCAAGGATCGCAACAACGTCCAGATATTCAGGGCCTTGGGCAAATGCCGGAGTTGCCCCATGGCCACCACCAGGGCAAAACAGCAAACCGTCGCAAAAATGCCGCGCAGGACCAGTGACTGAAACGGCGGCACTTCGCGCAGCAACAACTTTAGAAAGCTGTCGCAGCTGACAAAGGAAAGGCCGGAAAGCAGCATTGAAATGATGCCGCGAATTTGGGGGGTGATTTGCATGGTGTTGGTGACCCAAGCCATAGAGGGGTTTGGCCAGACTTCCAAGTGCCGTGCAGCATGCAGGGAAATTGTTACAAGCTTTTTCTTATGAACCAGTCGCTGTCGGCAGCGTCACTGGCACACGGATGTAATGCACCCCGTTTTTGTCAGGTGGTGGCATTTTTCCGGCCCGCATGTTGACTTGAATGGAAGGCAAAAGCAGCGTCGGCGCTTCCAGGTTTTTGTCACGCGCCTCGCGCATGGCCACAAATTGATCTTCACTGACCGCCTCATTGACATGCAGGTTGTGCGCCAGTTCCTCTGCCACGGTTGTCTCCCAAACATAGTGGGTGCGACCATTTGCCGGCAGATAGTCATGACACAGGAAAAGCCGCGTCTCAGGTGGCAAAGCCAGGATTTTCCGGATTGAGCGGTAAAGCATCCGCGCATCACCGCCCGGGAAATCTGCCCGCGCTGTTCCATAATCAGGCATGAACAGGGTATCGCCGACAAAAACCGCGTCGCCAATCCTGAACGAAACACACGCCGGCGTATGGCCGGGCGTTGCAATCACCTCGACATCCAGCATGCCAATTTTGAAATGATCACCATCTCTAACCAGCACATCAAACTCAGCACCCTCGCCGGAGACATCAAGTGCGTTGAAAATCGGACGGAAGATCTGTTGCACTTTGCGGATATGCTCGCTGATCAGGACTTTCGCTCCGGTTTTTAGTTTGATGTAGGGCGCACCCGACAGATGATCGGCATGCACATGGGTTTCCAGCACCCAGTCAATGGTCAAACCTTCATCTTCCGCCTTGGCCAATACGCTTTCAACTGATGCCACGGAAGCTTTGCCTGACGTGTGGTCATAGTCAAACACCGGATCAATCACCGCAGCACGTTTGCTGGCCGGATCAGCCACGAGATGGGTTATGGTGTTGGTGGCCTTGTCAAAAAAGCTGTGAATGACGGGCTTCTGCATGAATTCTCTCCAGAGACAACAAACAACACTTGACTTATATTAGATGTATCTAATATTAGCAATCTCTAACTTAAGAGACCCCAATGACCAGACTTGCAACAGCCTCGACCGACAAATCGATGGCCGACTTTGTGAAAAAGGCGGCGGCGGCGGCACGTTTTTTGAAAGAACTTGCCAATGAAAAGCGCCTGCTTGTCCTGTGTACGCTGGTTGATGCCGGGGAAATGAGTGTTGCCGAATTGTCAAGTGCTGTGGGTCTGGGCCAGTCTGCCTTGTCCCAGCATCTTTCCCGCATGCGTGAACAGAACATCGTTAACTACCGACGGGAAGGAACAACCCTGTTTTATTCCATAGCGTCAGGCGACGTCAGCCGCATTCTGAAGACGCTGAAATCCATTTATTGTTAGAAAGAAATTCAAAATGCCAAACCAGCTATCCCCTGAAACAACCTCTGATAATATCCGGCGTGGCGCAGTTTTGGTCGACATCCGTCAACCTGAGGAATTCCTGCGGGAACACATCGCAGGCGCCATCAACCTGCCACTGTCCAACCTGGCAACATCTGCCCTGCCACGCGACAAAGTGATTATTTTCAGTTGTAAAACCGGCCACCGGACTTTGGTGAACCAACAGACGCTTGAGAATTTTGCAGGTGGCGACATCTCCATATTGCAAGGTGGTTTGGAGGGGTGGAAAGCTGCCGGACTGCCGACAGTATTTGACAAGCGCCAACCCATGGAAATGATGCGTCAGGTGCAAATTGCAGCAGGGTCTCTCGCACTCCTGGGAACAGTATTGGGTTTTGCCATCAACCCTGCATTTTATGGTTTGTCTGCCGCTGTCGGCGCAGGCCTCATGTTCTCAGGCATATCCGGAACCTGCGCCATGGCCAGCATGCTGAAAATCCTGCCATGGAATCGCATCGCCGCATGACACCCGACATTGCAACAATCCTGAGTGGCGCAATTGTCGGCGTGATCCTCGGTCTGGTGGGTGGTGGTGGTTCGATCATCGCACTTCCACTCTTGCTTTATGCCGTGGGCATGCCATCCGTGCATGCAGCAATTGGCACCAGCGCTGTTGCCGTATCGCTTGGAGCTTTTGGCAACCTCGTCGTTGCGGCACGCAACAAGTTGGTCAAATGGCCCTGTGCAATTGTTTTTACAGCGGCAGGCACAGCAGGAACATTTGCGGGATCACATCTGGCGTTGCAAATTCCGGGAGGAAAAATCATCTCATTGTTCGGCGGATTGATGCTGGTCATCGGAACGCTCATGCTGTTGCGCAAGAATGCCGAAGGCGACCCCGATGTGCGCCTGACCTTGAAGACGGCGCGTCACATGGCACCCGTTCTCATCGCCACAGGATTGGCGGTGGGCACACTGGCAGGTTTCTTTGGCATCGGCGGTGGCTTTCTCATTGTGCCAGGCCTGATACTGGCCACCGGCATGCCCATCACCAATGCCATCGGCACATCGCTCGTGGCCATCACCATATTCGGGGCGACGACAGCCGGAACCTACGCCTGGGCAGGCGAAGTGGTTTGGCGCACGGTCGCCTTGTTTGTTGCTGGCGGCATTGGCGGCAGCATTATTGGCCAATGGGCCGGAAAACACATGGCAAGTCACAAGCCATTGCTGCAAAGTGTCTTTGCAGGCTTTGTGATGCTGATCGGGGTCTTCACAATTTACAAAGGCCTGCCCTAGGTGTTTGCTCCCAACAACGGAAACATCGCCACGGCTGGAATGCCTTTGGGAAAATTCTTGTCCGATCTCCACTTGAAGAAAAACCAAATGCTGCTCAACACACAGCTGTTGCCAGTGGCACCCACCAATTCCCATAGTCGCCAACAAACCGGTCCAGCAGCCCATGCGTCACATTCGGCATGACAACCACGTGGGCCTCGCCCTTGTAACAGGCGAGTTGGTAGGTTTTGACAATGGCATCAGACGGTTGTGGAAAAACAACTGTCAGTGAGTATGGATTGCAAAAAGCCGGAACACCCAGCGTTTGAAGCTTCTGCGTCAAGCCTTGCGCATGGTCGGCGCAATCAGTTGCATCCCGGCGATAGCCATCATGGCCATGGCCCATGAAACGCGACCAGATGGCAAGGACTGCGTGACCATTGCGTGACCCCATCAACGTCGTGTCATTTGATCGAAGATAGGCAATGGCCGTTGCGATACGTTCAACATGGACGCGCTTTGCAACCAGCACACCACATGGCATGGCTGTGCCAATCATCTTGTGGCCGGAAACCGAAATGCTGTCGATGGCGTGTTTGAACGAGGGGCGGATCGCGTCTGGTGCTGCATCAAGATAGGGAATGACCATGGCATTGAGGGCACCATCCACATGGATGTATCGTTTGTCCCTGGTGAACCCTGCCGCATCAAGCCGCGCGATGACTCCACTGATGTCATCATGCGCACCCTTCATCGTTGTCCCACAAGTCAAAGTCACAATGACAGTCTTGGCTGTCAGTCTCGCGAGGAGATCGGAGAGCGCAACAAGCTCCATTTCACCCGCGGGGTTCGACGCCACACAAATGGCCTCGATCCTTTGCAATTTGGCAGCCTTGGGAATCGAGTAGTGTGCATCGGCACTGTGCAGCAACACCGCATTGGGCAACGCCTCGCGACCCAGATAAATGCCCCAGAGGTTTCCCTCCGTGCCACTGGTGCCAATCGACCCCCAGTAATCGTCGTGG
>JANONM010000373.1:0-3225 GCA_031420855.1 Hyphomicrobiales bacterium | reverse complement strand
GGAACAAATTTACCGGGCAGTCACCATTCTGGTTAATCATCCCTACCACCGGGTCTGAGTGATTTGCCTTACGTCAACTTTGTCGTATTGCTGATTTGTAATGTTTTGAGGCCCCAATTTGAACACGGGCCTTTCCTATTTCAGCAACCGCCATGATCGCCAAAACCACACCTGCGACACTTGCGAGGACGAGTTTCCTCGTGCTGGCGCTTGGGTTTTCGCTCACACCGGTTTGGGCGGAAGGTGAGACTGTGCCAACTGATTTAACGGCGGTTGAAACGGCCTTGCAGCAATCAGCGTCCCGTCAGCAAGAATTGAAGGCCGAAGCCGTCAACGCTTTGCGCGACGAAATCGAACTGTCAGATCGCCTTGTAATCCAGGCCAAGGCCGTGCGGGAAAAGGAACAGGCCCTCACCGACGCGGGGGTGCGACTGGCTTTTCTACGGGAAAGCAAGGCCGAACTGGCGTTGCAGCTGGCCAGCCAACAGGACATGTTGTCGGAAGTTTTGGCGGGCTTGCAACGGCTGGAGCAAAATCCGCCACCTGCCCTTGTGGTGAACCCCCATGATGCGCTTGCGGCACTGCGCAGCGCCATGATGTTCGGTGCCGTCGTGCCGGAATTGCGTCAGGCCGCAGATACCTTGCAGGCCCAATTGGCAGAACTTGAAAATCTCAACACCCAGCTTGTTGATGAAACCAAAAACAATACCCAAGCCCTCGAGGCTTTGGCAGCGGCACGTCAGGTCGCCATGGCAATGATTGACGAAAAGAAAGCCAAGGCCGAATTAAGCAACAGTCATTTGGCCCTCGAACGCGAGAGATCGGCAGCCCTCGCAGAACAAGCCAACAGCTTGAAGCAGCTGATTATCAAACTGGCTGAGGAAAAGGCCAAACAGCTGGCTTTCCAAAGCAAGGCCGAAGCCGAGGCGCAACAGGCACGGCTGGCAGCCGAAGCGGCCGAACGCCAGCGTCTGGCAGCGCCACCCCTTGCCTTCAGTCTGGCCAAGGGGCAGTTGCCCTATCCCGCTGAAGGTCAATTGTTTTCTGGCTTTGGCATGGAAACCACGCTTGGCACCAAGCTTGACGGAATTGTGATTGCCACGCAGCCTGCATCCCAGATTATAACCCCAACCGGCGGCAAGGTTGAATTTGCTGGCAAATTCCGTGGTTATGGCGAAATGCTGATTATCAATCCCGGCGAAGGCTATTTGCTGCTGCTGGCGGGATTGGGCCAAATAACCGCAACCGTCGGGCAATCCGTCAAGGCCGGTGAGCCCGTAGGAATGATGGGTACAAATTCAGAAGGGCTGAGCCTGACAAAGGGTCTGCCAAAACAGGATACTCCCGTGCTATACGTGGAGTTCAGACATAATGGTGATCCCGTCGATCCCACCCCCTGGTGGATTGGCAACAGAAAAGAGGCAATGCGATGAAGTATAAGTTTCCGGTCCGTTCCATGGGTTTGATGCTGGCTGGCGCTGTGTCAGCAGCAGTGGTCATGCAAGCCGTCAATACCACAGGCTTTGGCGCCAGTGCGGCAGGCAATGCCGACACCTACAAGCTGTTGGGCCTGTTCGGCGATGTGTTTGACCGGGTACGCGCCGACTACGTGGAAGTGCCCAACGAAAAGAAAATGATCGAAGCCGCCATCAATGGCATGCTGACATCGCTTGATCCCCATTCCAGTTATATGGATGCGGAAAGTTTTGCCGACATGAATGTCAAGACATCCGGCGAGTTCGGTGGCCTTGGCATTGAAGTCACCATGGAAAATGGCGTAGTCAAGGTTGTCGCCCCCTATGATGGCACACCTGCCGCCAAGGCCGGCATCATGGCCAATGATCTCATCGTGAAAATTGACGGCGTTGAAGTGCAAGGGTTGACCCTCAACGAAGCCGTCGACAAGATGCGCGGCCCCGTGGGTTCACCCATCAACCTCATGGTTGTGCGCCAGGGTCGCGAGCCTTTCGACGTGAAACTGGTCCGTGATATCATCAAGGTCGAAAGCGTCAAGTACAACATCGAAGCCGACGACATCGGTTATATCCGCATGAGCTCCTTCACCCAGCAATCGGATTCCGGCGTGCAAAAAGCCATTGCGGAACTGGAAGCCAAATCCGGCGGCAAGATCAAGGGCTATATCCTTGACCTGCGCAACAACCCCGGGGGCTTGCTGATCCAGGCTGTGTCGGTCTCCGACGAATTCCTTGAAAAAGGCGAAGTCGTCTCAACCCGTGGCCGCGGTGCCGATGATGTGGAGCGCCATTCCGCCCAGAAGGGTGACATCTCAAACGGCAAGCCTTTGGTCATCCTGATCAATGGCGGCTCGGCTTCAGCTTCTGAAATCGTCGCCGGTGCCCTGCAGGACCACAAGCGCGCCACCATCATTGGCACACGGTCATTCGGCAAGGGCTCCGTGCAGACCATCATTCCGCTTGGCAATGAAGGGGCCATGCGCCTGACCACCCAGCGCTATTACACGCCGTCAGGCCGCTCCATCCAGGCCAAGGGCATTGATGCCGACATCATCATTGAACAACCCCTGCCACCTGAACTCCAGGGCAAGAATGTCTCAACTGAAGGCGAGGGCAATATCCGGGGCCACCTCACCAATGAGGCGGGCGGCGAAGAAGGCGGCGGATCATCGGCCTATGTGCCGGAGGATCGCACCAAGGATGTGCAGGTCAAGGCGGCCATCGACTTCCTGCACGGCATCAAGGTTGTCAGCAACGTGAAGCCCAAGGAAGCCGCCAAGATAGAACCCAAATCAGACGGCAAGACCGAGGACAAAAAGACCCCGAACTGATTTTCCCGACCGCATGGTTAATGGGCCGTTAATGCTTGGGCGGCACACTGGCACTTTGTGATTCGAAGGTTATTTTTGCGCCATGCGCCGCGACGAACTCAAGGTTCCCTTGCATAAACGGAGTGTGTTGATGAGGCTCTGGGCGAAACGCCCAGGGCTGCTGTTTTGCGCCTATGTTGCAGCGACGGCTGGTTTTGGCGGGGCTGGCTATTGGGCCCATCGCCAGCCCAATCCCTTTGCCGGTGAACCTGTTGTCGTGGTGTCCGTGCCGCCCGCTGAAGAAATCAAAACCGCCTCTATGACCCCGCCGTCGGGGCAGCCCACAGAAGCAGAACAGATCACCGACGAACCTGTTTCCGCACCACCGCCCGAAGAAGAGTTTCCCGATACGACCGGGGCCACGGACCCGCTTCCTGAAA
>JANONM010000372.1:0-3788 GCA_031420855.1 Hyphomicrobiales bacterium | reverse complement strand
CGCGTTTGTCGTTGAACTTGCTGAACCACCCCACCCCCGGCCCCACCCCACTTTGTGGCGTGGGGTGAGATATGGAATCTGTTGCGACGAGGTTATGTGGGCATGTGATCGACTGTGCTATTGAACCCGCGGTTCTTGTGCGAGGTGCGGGGTTTGCCATGACATGAAACTGTAATTTGCAACACATCACATTTTGTTTGAACAGCAGGGCGGTCCGATCCCTCGAAGGGGGCGTTGTCGGGGCCGGACCGCGCCTGCTGCTTCCGCCCCCGATAAGGGCGAAAAGGGGTGTGTCAGATGGCGATGCAGCGGCGAATTGCGCATGTGTTGGTGGTGATCTGACCTTTCAAGGGCCAGGCCGAATTCTTCCGGATAACCGTCACATTTGTGATTTTTGCGGGCGCCACCAACTTGGGCAGTGGCGCATGCACACCCGCGAAAGCCCCAGCCGACAGGAACGCAACGGCGAGAGCGGTTGAGAGCGAAATCGTTTTGATGGTTTTCATGGCTTAACTCCGTGGGTGCAATGTTTGAACTTGCAGACACTTTGCCCTACGCCACGGGAACCCATGCTGAATGGGCCATTCATTTTCGATTAAGGATTGCAGAATTCTCCTGGCGGACAGTAAACCGCTCTTCAAGCAAGAAAAAACCCGGCCCCTGGGATATACAGGAAGGCCGGGTCGAGGTGGGACAGCGTGAGGGGATGGGGAGGCCGTCCGGGAATACAATTTTTAAGAACAAGCCTTTGAAACCTTGCAGGGGATCGGGGCAGGAACTGGGAGAAGAAAAAAACACCGGAGTCGGACTTCAAAGTGTCTGGCGAGGGGGCGGGTTAGACAGATCACCTCTGGCCCGGCTCCGGTTTGAACAATCGCCAACCGAAACCGGCCTGCAATCGTTGTTCTGTTGATGCCGGAGCCGGACTTCAAAGCGTCTGGCGAGGGGGCGGGTTAGACAGATCACCTCTGGCCCGGCTCCGGTTCTGAACGCTGGTTGGCCGTCCCGGCCTGCCATACGTTGTTCTTGAAACTTATGTGGAAGGCGTGTCGGAACAGTCTTCCTTGGCGCATTGCTCAACCATGAGGGGACCAAGAACCGGCCAGGCTGAGTTCTTGGCGATAAAAGTTGTATTCTTTGGCACCATCACAACTTCTGCCGGATTGATCGATGCGAGTGCAGTTGCACCAGTTGCGGCGATGGCGAGGGCGATAAGGGCGTAGCGGATCATGTGAACCTCCCGGGTTCGTTTGTTGGTTTAAATCTTGAACTTGGGAGCACATTAGGCGGCAGCTTTGGAACCCTGGCTGAATGTGGCGTTCATCCTGTGTTTAGATTCGATGCAATTTTGGGCAAAAAACGCGGAATGTTGCTGCTCCAACCCGTTTTTTCTGCTTTTTTGCAGCCAGAGGACTGAAATGACCGACACTTTAAATTGGTTGAATGCGCGCAAACTGGCCAAAGCCTATGGCAAGCGGCAGATTTCGCCTGTTGAAGTGGCAAAGGCCTGTCTCGCGCAAATGGCTACCCACGAATCAGCCATCAACGCCATGACGCTGATCGACGCGAAAACCACCCTTGCCATGGCAAGGGCCAGTGAACAGCGGTGGATGAAGGGAAGGCAGCTTGGAGCCTTGGACGGCGTGCCTGTGCTGATCAAGGATCTGCTGCTGGTCAAGGGCTGGCCGACGTTGCGCGGTTCAAGAATTGTTGATCGTGTTGGACCTTGGGACCATGACGCCCCAGCCGTGGCGCGGTTGCGCGAGGCAGGCTGCGTTTTTGCGGGCCTTACCACAACGCCGGAATTTGGCTGGAAGGGTGTGACCGACTCGCCTCTCACAGGCATTACGCGCAACCCGTGGAACCTGGCGTTGACCCCTGGCGGATCGTCGGGCGGCTCGGCAGCAGCATTGGCCGCTGGCTATGGGCCGCTGGCCATTGGCACGGACGGCGGCGGCTCCATCCGCATTCCGGCGGGCTTCACGGGCACATTTGGTTTGAAGCCGTCTTTCGGACGCGTACCAGCATGGCCGCTCTCGCCTTTTGGCACTGTCGCCCATGTGGGGCCGATGACGCGAAGTGTTGCAGATGCTGCGTTGATGCTGAATGAGATGGCCAAGCCAGACAATCGCGACTGGTTTTCACTGCCTTACACGCCTGTCGATTTCAGCAAGTTCGACCAAAGACTGAATGGCCTGCGCGTGGCATTTTCGCCCGACCTTGGTTATGTCGAAGTGGCTGCCGACGTTGCGCGGCTGGTGAAATCGGCGGTTGGAAAGCTGAAGCAACTGGGTGCCAAAGTCACTTTGGTTGATCCAGGCTTTGCCGACCCTGCTGCATGTTTCCGAGTGCTGTGGTGGTCGGCAGCGGGCAACATGCTGGGTGGATTGCCGCCCGATAAATTGGCTTTGCTGGACCCTGCCCTTGCTGAAGTGGTGCAACAGGCAGCCTCAATCACCGTGCAGGATATATTTGAGGCCAACAAGGCGCGTGGAGTTTTGGGCACAAAGATGCGGCTGTTCATGGAAAACTTCGATGTGCTGATTACACCTACACTGCCCATCACAGCTTTCAAGGCAGGGCTGTTGCAGGCAGATGATCCGGACCCCCAAGGCAAATGGGTGAATTGGACTCCTTTCACCTATCCCTTCAACCTGACACAGCAACCTGCGGCAAGCGTTCCGTGCGGCTTTAGTTCATCCGGTTTGCCAGTGGGCCTGCAGGTGGTGGGCAAGATGTTTGATGATGCAACGGTGTTGAAGGTGTGTGCGGCTTATGAGGCGGCCACGGAATTTCACAGGCAAAAGCCGACAGGGTTTTGAGGGAGTCATGCATTCGACAAAACTCCTACCGTCCGTCACATGGCGCACGCAAAGGGACCTCATCCGCCCCGTTGGGGCACCTTCTCCACGAAGGCGTGGAGAAGGGACAGCTCTCAAACATTGTCCCTTCTCCACGCCTTCGTGGAGAAGGTGGCGCAACGCGCCGGATGAGGTCCCTTTGTTGGCCGGAGGCTTACGAACCTGCACCGCCGTTCGGAAAACTGAAGGCATTCTTGCCCCAGACTTCTTTCACGCGGGCATCGCGGCCACAGCCTTTGCGATAGCCGGCATAGGCGTCGGATTGTTTGACATAACCAAAGCGGCCCAAAACACGATTTGTGCCGAGGTAGTAATTCTGGTGGTATGCTTCAGCGTCATAGAATGACGGATTGTCGCTGAGTTGCACGGCGATGGGCTGTCCCAAATCTTTCGTGGCATCTTGCAACGTTTCTGCGGCGACTTTCTTTTGCTTGTCATCAACCGGAAAAAGGGCAGGAATATAGCTGTTTCCACGGTCACAGAACTGGCCACCACCGTCGGTCACGTCGATGGTGCGGAGGAAATGGGCGGTCAGGGATTTATAGCTGATCACCTTAGGATCAAACTCGATCTTGACGGCTTCGGTATAACCTTCGTGGTTCTGATAGTTGGGATCTTTTTCCGTGCCGCCCGCATAACCTGAAATTGTTGAGGTCACGCCCCTGACGTGATCCATGTCACTTTCAACACACCAAAAACATCCTCCGGCAAAAATTGCGGTTTCAGCTGTGGCTGGTGCTGTAGACAAAAACGTCGCGGTCAGAGCGAGGGCAGCAAGAATGTGGCGCATGGGTAAATCTCCTTGATCCCATCCATACGTCATTTCGACTATTTTGGCTTCACACATTCTCACACAGTTGCGTGAGGCCGCGTTATCGCGGTTTCTTATCGTCTGGTCAAACTGCCGAGAATGCCCCGCACCAAAGC
>JANONM010000371.1:0-13309 GCA_031420855.1 Hyphomicrobiales bacterium | reverse complement strand
CCACCGGAACCGGGCGGCGTTACATATTTGTAATGGGATCAGGCTGGCCGAAGACAAAGCCTGTGCCATCGAGCTGATAGATGTCGGGACGGAAGCTGACGCGGCCGTCGCTGGTGGCCCAGGCCGTCAGATACATGAAGCGCACGTCAATACCGCTTTGCACCGGCACAACATGGGTCTGTTCGCTTGCCGTGATCATCTCAAATTGCGCTTCGTCGAAACCATCCTGCCCCGCCATGATCCAGTCGATGAACAGGCGCACCTGATCGACACGAACACAGCCAGAGCTTTCGAAGCGGGCGTTCTGGGCGAAAAGTTCGCGGTGCGGCGTGTCATGCATATAGACCATGTGCTTGTTGGCAAAGTTCACCTTGACGGTGGCCAGTGCATTCTGGTCGCCGGGTTGTTGCTGGAAATGATAGCGTTCGGGTGGTGTATTCAGCCAGTCCACGCTGGAAGGTTCGATTTCCGGACCGCCGACACCATCGAAAACCTTGATGTTCAACTGGTCAAGGTATTCAGGGTCTTTCAGGTATTTCGGGATCAGGTCGCGCATCACGATGGAGGCGGGGGCATTCCAGGTGGGATTGAAGGTGACATCGGTTGTTTTGCTGGCGAGAGTTGGTGTGGGACGTTCAAGCTTGCCGCAGATAACATTGTGACGGGCGTAGACTTTGCCATCTTCGACGGTTTCAAGCTGGACGGAAGGGATGTTGACGAGAATATTGCGGGCTCCAAGACCTTCGGCATAGGCTTCGACACGCGGCAGGTTTTCCTGCAACATGAACAGGCGCTGGGTCGCCGGGATGTCCATGGCGGTGCGGGTGCGGGCGTCGATCTTGCCCGAAGGTGCGATGCCATGGCTGATTTGGAAATTGCGGACAGCGCCGATCAGTTGGCCGTCATAGGCTTGCGGTGCATCCACCGACAAACTGTCGATGTCCATATAACCCTCGCGTACCAGTCGCTCTCGCAAGGCTATGACTTTTGCTGATTTGACACCCTTTTCCAGTTTGCCTTGGGGCAGTTTGCGCCATCCGCCAGCTGCGACGATTTCCTCATACATGGCGATGGCACCCTGCATGGCCTCGGAAGAGCCAGCGGTCACCATGGCGGCTTCATTCTGCCCGGCGATGATGCCCGTGTGGGTGTTGAGTTTACCGAGCAATTCCTGGCGTGGACCCAAGGCGGCAATTGATTCCGTCTGTTGGGCCAGGGCTTTGGTTGCCATGACAAAAGGTGCCGCAGCCAGAGCCAGCAACATTCGACGACGGGACAGGATCAGGGACACAGGGGTAAACTCTCGCACGTAGATTTAGCGTTACAGAGTGATCAGACAAAGTAAACGCCGGCTTAACGCCTGCAAGTTCGTGACTTTCAGGCGGCGGATTCGGAAGCCAGCTCTGCCAAGGGAACAGTCTGCATGTCTTCAGGTTTGCGCCGAACGATGACGATGCGCTGTGTGGCTTTGGTTTCCGCAACGGCAGTTGTTGTCAATACAACAGTTTGCGCTGTCGCCTCGTCCACAACCGGCGCAGGTGTGGCAACCGTCGCCCCTGTGATCTGCGTTGTTTCCATGACGCCGGAAGCTGGCGCACCGAGACGATTGATCACGAGTCTGGCCCCGCGTTTAGGCTCGTCTTCTTTTGCCTGGCTGATGGCAGCGGGTTCGACAAGGGCTTTTTGAACTGGTTGGGCAGCTGGAACCGATACCAAAATCGGCCGGGGTGGCTTGACTGGTGGTTCAAACAGCGCAGCGTCGGCCTTGAAATAGGTGTCGGTGTTTGCCGCCAACGGTGATCCCGGCGCGTTGAGTGTTACATCGATTTCGTCAATCAGGTTCAAGGCGCGGACAACGCTGGACGTCAGTTTGACGGAAGCGTCATTGGCTGGAGATGCAGGCAGGGTCTTGCGGGCCATTTCGGCGAGTTTTGCAAACATCCGGCCTTCTGCCGATAATTCAGTGAAGCTGGTTTCTTGCAGCGCGATTTCGCGCCTTGCTGTGGCGATGGCACCGCGTAGCTTGCTCAACTCTCCGGCAGGCTCATGAACATGGGCCATGGCTTCGATACGCGATTCAATCTTGCTGATGGCGGCGAGGATTTTGGCGCTGCCCTTGTCTTCATGGCGTTTTTGGAATTCTTCGAGAAACCAACGCCCGCGGCCCGATTCCTGGACAGCTCCCAAAATATCATCAAATGTCAGGCCGGTTTCGGCCATCGCCCCATTACTCATACGCAGAACTCCACAAACTAAACGGCTGCGAAGCTTTGCCGACATAGAAACGCGACGGTACGCATGACACAGTTGCAGGCATAATCGTTTAAACTGGTGAATCTTTGGTTTAGATCAGCTTTCCATGACGGCGAAAATTTTCGGAATACGGATTTCCTTCACCTATGCCTTTCTGATGTTGGGAAGTGGCGTGCAATTGCCATTCCTGCCGCTCTGGCTTTCGGCGAAAGGCATTCCGGTTGAAGGCATTGCCATGATTGTTGCAAGCGCCATGGCCACACGGATTTTGGGAGCGCCGCTGTTTGCATGGATAGCCGATCATTTTGGCAATCGTCGTCTGGTCATTCAGCTTTGTGCGGCATTTTCCCTGATGGCCTATGGGTTGCTCGCCATCAGCAATGGTTTCACACCCATCATGACCATGGTGCTGATTGCTTCCTTCATGTTTGCCCCGGTGTTTCCCTTGACGGAAGGCTTTAGTGTGGATGGCAGTCAGGCCCATGGGCTGGACTACGGGCGCTTGCGGCTTTGGGCTTCGCTGAGTTTCCTGGCGGGCAGCCTGGGGGCAGGCGCGCTGTTGACAATTCTTGACGCGTCTAATGCTGCATGGATTCTGGCGGGTGCCCAGGCCATGGCATTCGTAGCGACACTGCTATTGCCGCATGAGCCGGATGCGACGAAAACCGAAGCAAAGGGTGATGTGCTTGAAAACGCCCGGAACCTGTTTTTTGGGTCAAGCTTTCCACTGTTGATGCTGGCAGCCGGACTGGGCCAGGCCTCGCACGGCTTCATGAACAGTTTTGGTTCGGTGCATTGGTCACATTTGGGGATTGATTCATTTGGCATCGGCGTGTTGTGGGCATCTGCCGTGATCGCCGAAGTGCTGCTTCTGGGTTTTTCCGGGCGGCTAGCAGCTCGTTTTGGTCCGGGCCGCTTGATGCTATTGGGTATTGCAGGTGGGGCGCTGCGCTGGACCCTCATGGGATTTGTCAGTTCTTATGCCGTCATGCTGGCCGTCCAGACTTTGCATGCCCTGTCGTTTGCCACTTTGCATCTTGGCACAATGCATTTTATCCGGCTGATGGTGCCCAATTCCATGCGAAACCGGGCACAGGGGATCTATTCAGCCTTGTCAGGTGGCGTGCTGATTGCGTCCACGGCCTATATGTCGGGCTGGCTTTATGCCGGGTTTGGCCAATCCTCATATTTTTTCATGGCTGGTTTGTCGGTGCTTTCACTTATCGCAACCCTTGCGCTGTTGCGCTTCAGCCCCAGAGTGCAGGCGGCGGCGGCTGCATGAGACTGCCTTGATACTGGATCGCAGGCTCGCGGTCGCGCAGCAGCAGCAGCGGTCCATCGAGGTCCACATAGTCGGCAAATGACGCAAGTAAAAACGCAGGTGCCATGGCCAAAGAAGTTGCCAACATGCAGCCGACCATGATTTTGAGATTTGCGGCTTTTGCAGCTTTGGCCAGTGCCAATGCGGGGGTCAGTCCGCCGGTCTTGTCGAGCTTAATATTGATGGCGTCATATTTGCCTTGAAGATATGACAAGCTGTCGAGACCATGGGCTGATTCATCCGCGCAAATCAATACATCACGGGCGAGGTCCCGTAGCGCTTCGTCGTCCGCTGCGGGCAGGGGCTGCTCTACCAGTTCGACATCGACCGATTTGCAAAGGTGCAACATGTCTTTCAGGTTTTCCGGAGTCCATCCCTCATTCGCATCGACGATCAAACGGGCATCGGGAACGGCGCGGCGAACGGCAACCAGTCTTTCGGCATCACCGTCGCGTCCCAATTTCAATTTGAGCAAGGGGCGATTTGCGGCGGCACTTGCGGCGCGGGCCATGTTCTCCGGTGTATCGAGGCTGAGTGTATAGGCGGTGGTAACGGGAGCAGGCAGGGGCAATCCAGCCAAGTGCCAGGCGGGCAAGTTTCTCTGCTTGGCTTCCAAATCCCACAAGGCGCAGTCCAGCGCATTGCGAGCTGCGCATGGTAAAGCCAAACCTGCAATGGCGCTGCGGCCGATGCCGTTTTCGATTTCCGCTTTGGCGTTTTCCAAAGCTGCCAGTGTGGCCTCAACAGTTTCATGATAGCGGGCATAGGGAACAGCTTCACCCTGTCCCTGATGTGTGCCGTCTGAAAGCTTGACCACAACAACCTGGGCTGCGGTTTTACTTCCGCGCGCAATCGTGAAAGTCCCGGCGATTGGCCAAGACTCTGTGTGGCACTCGAAGCGCAGCATCAAGGCAACAGCTTTGTGAAATGACTGGGTGTAAGCGCTCCCCACAAAGGCAGGGTTATCGCTTGTGGCCAAAGGGACCTCATCCGTCTCGGGCTGCGCCCGATCCACCTTCTCCACGAAGGCGTGGAGAAGGGACGATATGTTGGGTTTTGTCCCTTCTCCACGCCTTCGTGGAGAAGGTGCCCCAACGGGGCGGATGAGGTCCCTTTGGCCATATGCGATAGCCCTGCCACAAGGGGGAGGGGATTTCTGGGCGAGGTTTGTTGAGCTGAAAGCATCACCTAAAACGCCTCTGGAATTATTTCTCGGACACACGTCCCGCCGCTTCTGCCAGCATCATGTAGACTTCGCCATTTTGCGAGGACAGCACGGCATCCAGTGTATCAGAACCGTTGGGCACTTCTGCCAGGGCATCCAGGAGTTTTTCAAACAGGCGGATGTAGCCGTTGATGCGGGTGCGCAGCAGTCTTTCGTTGCCATAGCGATTGGCGAGGGCTGCGACCGTCCGCTTGTTGCGGCTTTCGTGCAGGCGCTTGATATAGACTTCGGTATCGCCGTTGCCATAGCGCTTTTCCAGGTCACGCGGCAAACCGTCGTCGATGGCTTCGGCAACTTCGCGGGCCGCGGCATTCAGCTTGGCGCTGAAGGCGGCGATTTCGCGGGCAACGGAAGCTGGCAAATCAGCCAGGGTTGCGGGCTTGCGACCTGGCGCTGGCGGACGTGCCGAAGCCTTGGTGGACAAAGCTTCCACGCTTGCAGCGATCTGCGCCATTGCACCTTCAATTCCTGAACTTGCGACTCCGGTAGTGGTCATGGTGTTGGTGACGGATTTGCGAGTATCCGTTGTCCGCTCCATTGCAATTTCGCGGGTGCCGATCGTTCCCGAAAGGGGAGCGGCGAACGAGGCACCCTCAGATTTTCCCGGCCCGGACCCTCGGGGTGCGATGTAACCCGGCCCTGAGAAATCGAGCGAGCCCGACTGGCGGCGCACCACTTCAGAGAGTGAATTCAAGGCTGAGATCTGGTCGGCAACAACCCGGCGCATGGCGTCGGCGTTGGTGCGGGTTTCCTCTGGCAAATCGATGACGGCGCGTTTCAGTTCATTGCGGGCGGCATCAATGTCCTTGACCACCTGTTGGGCAGTCACGCGCATGTCCTGGGCAGTTTGCTGGAAGTCTGTAGCGGTTGAAGACAGCATTTCATTCATCGAAGACAGGGCGCGTTCATGCTGCTCGCGCAACACGCGGGCCGCCTGGGTGACCTGGTTTGAAGAGTTGCCTTCAAGTTTCTTCAGCTCATCCTCAAGCCGTGTCATGGATTGCACGGTCTGGTCTGAGACGATGCGCGAGATATCACGGGCCCGCAGTTCAGCGGCGTTCAGCGATTCCTCGATCATGTTCATGTAGCCGGTCATCACAGCATCAACTTCCTGGGCGCGGCGGCTGGCGTCGCTCACCAGACCGTCCAGGGTATCACGTCGGCTGGTCAACATCTGTTCCATTTCAGCATTGAACTTGTTGATCGAGCGGTCAACCAGGGCCGTCACATCTTCGAGGCGGTCTGACATGCGGGTGCCGGTAATTTCCAGCTTGCCCGTAAGCTGCATGGAAATGCCTTCGAGTTTCGTGTCGAGTTCGGTGGCGGCGGTGCCAATCTGGTCGGCGAAATAGGTGTTGGCGGTTTGCACGTGGCCGGAGAATTTGCGGTGGGCTTCGTCCAGCGACTTGCCGGTGTTGGAGGCCGCCGATGAAAGTTCCTGGGTTGCCTTGTCGATACGGTCCACCAGCAAACCGGTTTCCTGTTCGAAGCGCCCCGTGATTTCCATGGTGGTCTGGCCAAGGCCATCGGAGAAGGCACCCTGGACACGGTCGAGATTGCTGGTGAAGGCGTTTTGTGCCCGTCCCAAATTGCTCTGGATTTCGCTGGTGGCTTCATCAAGGGTCTGGATCAGGCTGCTGCTTGTCGTGTTCAGGCGCTTGGTGACATCTCCCGTCACCTGGTCAAGATGTGTTGTGGCGATATCCAGACGCTCGCCCAATTCGCGGGCTGTACTGCCCAGTTGCGTGGTCATGCGGTTGGTGTTTGCGGTGAAGAGGCCCGAGAGTTCAGTGGTGGCCTGTTCAAGCTGTGCGCCAAGGCGGCTTTCCGTGGTTTCCAGCAAGGTGCCGAGTTGGGCGGATGAGACATCAAGTTGCTTTGACAAACGCTCCGTCACATCGCCGACGCGGGTTGTCACACTGCCTGCTGTTGCGTCGATGCTTTCATTGACCCGCAGGGCAATCGCTTCCATCTGGTCGCCGACATGGGTTGAAGCCTGTTCAAGGCGGTTGAACAACTGGGTTGCCGTGCCTTGCAAGTGTTCCACCAGGCTGCCTGACGATTTCTGGAGTACCTGCACCATGGTATCGCGCGAAGCGCCAAGTTTTTCAACGAAGCTGTCGGAAATCGACATCAGGCGATCTGCGACGTCACTGCTTGAGGCGGAAATATTCTGAGCAACAGCAACGCCGGAGTCCTGCATCTGGCGATTGACGACATCCGAGGTTTCGCGCAGGTGGGCGGTGATGGCACCGCTTGTCGTGACCATCAAATCATTGAACGTCGAGCCTGCGGATTGCATCTGGTTGATGACCAGGCTTGACGATGCGTTGATGCGCTGGTTGACGGTTTCACCAGAAGATTCCAGGCGTGCGGCGGCATCGTTGAAGCCTTCGATGGCCCGGCCATAGGACAGGTCAAAAGTTGCCGTGAGGCTGTCAGTCGTCGAGCGAATTGTATTTGTAATGGCACTGGATTGTTGGTTCAAATGCTCGGTCAAACCGGTGCTTGCCTGCTCAATGCGCGTGGCATAGTCGTCGCCACCAGAATTCAGGCTGGTCAGCAGGTTGCGGGCCGACATGTCGATGCCCGAGAGCAGGGATGCCGCCGTGCCTTCTATCTGGCCCGAATATTCCTGGGCCGTCGAGCGGATCACATCAACAATGGCGTCGGAGTTCTGGTTGAGCTGGCTGGTGAGTCCAGTGGCTGCCTTTTCAATGCGGCCAACATAGGAAACGCTGCCGACATTGATGCCGTCCAAAAGGATTTTTGCAGACTGGTCAATGCTGGACAACAGGTGAGTCGCTGAGCCTTCGATCTGGCCAGAATATTCCTCTGCCGTCGAACGGATGGCGTCGACAATGGCGTTTGAATTCTGGTTGAGGTGGCCGGTGAGGCCCGTGGTTGCCTGTTCGATGCGCCCCACATATTCAACACTGCCCGTATTGAGGCCCGCCAGCAGGACCTTGGCAGACTGGTCAAGGCCGGACAGGAGGCTGGCTGTGGAGTCTTCCACCTGGCCCGAATATTCGCCTGCCGTTGTGCGGATGATATCGACGACAGCGTCGGCATTGCGCGTGAGATGTGTGGTCAGACCGGAGGCCGCTTGTTCAATGCGACCGACATATTCAACGCTGCCAGTGTTGATGCCCGCCAACAGGTTCTTCGATGAATGATCAATGCTCGACAACAAGCTGGTTGCCGAGCCTTCAATCTGGCCGGAATACTCTTCAGCTGTGGAACGGATGGCTCCGATAATGGCATTGGAATTTTGGTTCAGGTGACCCGTGAGGCTTGAGGCAACTTTTTCGATGCGGCCCACATAGTCAAGACTGCCAGAATTGAGGCCTGAGAGGAGGCTTTTGGTTGACAGGTCGATGCTGGACAGGAGATTGGTCGCAGAGCCTTCGATCTGACCGGAATATTCCCGGGCCGTTGAACGGATCACATCAACAATGGTGTTCGAGTTCTGGTTGAGCTGGCCCGTGAGGCCAGAAGCTGCCTGCTCAATCCGACCCACATACTCAACGCTACCCAAGTTGATACCTGCCAGCAGGTTTTTGGCGGACTGGTCAATGCTGGTCAACATGCTGGTTGCCGAGCCTTCGATCTGGCCGGAGTATTCTTCGGCGGTTGAACGGATCACATCAACGATGGTGTTTGAATTCTGATTGAGATGGCTGGTGAGACCCAAGGTTGCCTGCTCGATACGACCGACATATTCAACGCTGCCCATGTTGATGCCTGCGAGCAGGTTTTTGGCTGACTGGTCAATGCTTGACAGGAGGTTTGTTGCCGAGCCTTCAATCTGGCCGGAATATTCTCCGGCGGTTGTCCGTATGACATCGATCACCGCATCGGCATTGCGATTGAGGTGGGTGGTCAGGCCGGATGCGGCCTGTTCAATGCGCCCGACATATTCAACACTGCCCGAGTTGATGCCTGCCAGAAGGTTTTTCGATGACAGGTCAATGCTTGAAAGCAAGCTGGTTGCCGAGCCTTCGATCTGGCCGGAATAGTCCTCGGCCGTTGAACGGATCACATTGATGATGGCGTTGGAGTTTTGGTTCAAATGACCCGTAAGGCCTGAGGCGGCCTGCTCAAGGCGACCCACATATTCAACACTGCCAGAATTGAGTCCTGAAAGCAGGTTCTTGGCAGTCTTGTCGATGCTGGCAAGCAGACTGGTGGCCGATCCTTCGATTTGGCCCGTGTATTCCACTGTGTTGCTGCGGATGGCGTCAACGACAGAATTTGTATGCTGGTTGAGTTGGCCTTGAAGACCTGCGCCCACCTGTTCAATGCGGCCCGCATAATCAGCGCCGCCACTGGTGAGATTGGCGAGGAGCATGCGTGCCGAATCATCGATACCCGCCAAGACTTGCTGTGCGGTGACCGAAATGCGCCCGTTGTGGTCTTCAGCTGTTGCAGCAAGCGTATTGGTCACGTCGGCGGCGTTGGATTTCAGCACGCCAGTGAGCGTGGCAGAGGCCTGTTCGATGCGTGCCGCAAAATCCGAGCCCGAGGTGTTCAATTGCATCAGGTATTGGTTGCCCGATTGATCAAGTCCTGCCAGCATCTGGGTACCGGCTACTTCAATCCGATCCGAAAGCCGTCCGGCCGCCGCTTCATAATTGCCCATGATCTGGTTGGCTGCCTGGTCCACATAAACCGTAAGATCCGTATTGGCCTTGGAAATCCGGTTGATGAATTCTCCGGCGACATTTTGCAGTCCCAGGGTGACAATGCTGCGGCTGTCTTCAATCCGCTGGGCCGTATCGACACCGGATTTTTCGATCAGGCCGGCAATTTCACTGGATGTAACCTTGAGATGATAGGTGATGTTTTCACCCATGGTGCTGACGGTCTGCTGCAATTCACCCGTGGCATTGCGAATGTCGCTTGCCGATGCGGTGCTAAGGCGCTGAATGGTGTTGCCAACTTCCATATTCGCCGCATTCAACTGATCAGCACTCTGATGCAACAGCTGCACCAGGTTCATTTCCATGCCTTTGACTTCGCTACCGAACTTGACGGATTCGGAACTCAGGGTGCCGGCAGCATTGTTCAGGGTCTGGACATAACCATTCAGTTGCGAGGAGAAATCATGGAAATCGCCGATCAGCATGGTGGACATGCGTTCGAACTGCTGGCTGTGGCCGCCGATTTCCGTGCCTGCAATGGCAGCCCGGGCTGAAACGTCGTCAATGGTACGGGCCAATTCTTCGGATGATTGCTTCAAGCCGTTTTCGAGACGGGTGAAAGTCTGCATGGCGATGTTGATGACCTGGCCAAGGTTCTGCGTATTGCTCTCGATGCGGGTGAGCAGGGGTGCTGCCTCGCTTCCGACGACCTGGCTGGTTTGTTGCAAAGCCACGCGCTGGCTTTCCAAGCCGCTGACCAAACCACGGATACGGTCTTCGTTGGCACCAAAGGCCCGCTCGACGGCCGACATTTCCTTATGGACGATGTCTTCGAGTGCAGCTGCCCGCTTATAGGCATGTTCAATGCCACCCACCAGCAAGTCCACTTCCTGGCGCACGGCTTGGGCGATGGACGTGAGATTCTCCGAGGCAATGTCCTGGGGCCGAACCAGCCGCAGGGCTGAATGCATCAACACTTCCGAAACCTGGCGCAATTGCTGGGCCCGCCATTGGAAATAGGCCATGCTCCAGAATACCGTGATGGGTATCACCAGCACGGCAACGGCACGCATCATTTCCGGCAGGGATGGTGTTACGTTGTTGGCAGGCACAAAGATTTCGCTGGAGTGTACCAGGAACCAGCCAAAAATCCAGATCAAGGAAATGCCAAATGCCCCATAGAACACCGCATAAGACGGCGCACGGCGCAGTTTTGCCAGCATCATGGCGATACCGGGATCGTTTTCATTGGCGGGGCGATTGCGCACCGGCGCCATATTGTCACTTGCGGCCTGCATGGCATTCATCTCGGCAGCACCATCGTTGGGGCGGTTTCGGTCTGTTGTTCTCAATGCCATTGTTAGTCCGCGCTTCTCAAAAACAGGGGCATATGCCGCCCAAATCCCTCATCCCCGGAAATGTCCTCGCAACAGCCGGGCTGTTGCAAGGTGCCTCCACCCCCACGGAATCCATCGCGGTTAATGTAACTTATTGTCAGGGTAAATAGAACCTTTATGGGACCGGAAGGCGTGGATAATTGAAAGTTTGGTTAAGATTATGGATCGAATTGAATCGATTCAATAAATTCCCGGTTTTCCACGTCTGTTCAGGGTGTTGAATGGGTTGTGTGGCATGTTCAAGGCAATTCCGGGGAGAGGAGTTTTAGAAATGCACGCCCATGAGTTGAGTTTTCACACAGCAGAAGTCCCTTTGGATTGTGTTCCGCTGGATGCTGATCGTTTGGACGAGAATACGTTTCATGATCGGGCTTTGCGGGCTGAAATCCTGAAACTGTTTGTCAGCCAGCTCGACATTTCACGCAGTGCCATCCTGACGCCTGAGACCAACGAAGATTGGCGTTTTACCACGCATACCCTGAAAGGGGCGGCGGCAGCCGTCGGAGCTCAACAGTTTGTTGCACTTTCCGGCCAGTGGGAAAAACATGACTTGCCGATTTCGGGTGAAGATCTGCAAAAAATGGCCGAGGCCTTTGACCAGGCCCGGGCAGCGTTTTTGACGGCGGCTTTAGATATTGAGATCTGAGATTACATAATCGGCAATTGAACTTGAGTTGCCTTCGCCACCACCATCTCCTATGAAGCGCCCACTTCCGCCAGTTCGTCTGGCATCCAGGGATTGGCGCAAAAGGGCGTGTAATGGCAAAAATCACTTTCATACAACACAACGGCACAGAAATTGAAACCAACGGCATTGCCGGCATGACGGTGATGGAAACGGCTGTCAAAAACCAGGTGCCCGGCATTGATGCTGATTGTGGCGGGGCCTGTGCATGCGCGACGTGCCATGTTTATGTTGAGCCGGAATGGGCAGGCAAGCTGGGCGCGCGCAATCCAATGGAAGAAGACATGCTGGATTTTGCCTTTGACGTCAGGGATTCCAGCCGCCTGTCATGTCAGATCAAAGTATCCGACGCCATCGACGGCCTGCGCGTGCGGGTTCCCGAAAAGCAGTTCTGAGGTTCTAGATGTCTGAATTTTTTGAAATCGATGCCGTCATTGTTGGTGCGGGGCCTTGTGGTCTGTTTACAATATTTGAATTGGGACTTCTCGATATCAAATGCCACGTCATCGATATTCTTGACCGGGCGGGCGGACAATGTGCTGAACTCTATCCGGAAAAACCGATTTACGATATTCCGGCCCTGCCCCTGGTGACGGGGGCTGATCTCACCAATCGTTTGCTGGAGCAGGCGAAGCCCTTCCATGCGACTTTTCACTACAATCAAATGGTGACAGAACTCCGCAAGTGCGCGGATGGCCGATTTGAATTGAAGACTGATGGCGAGATTACTTTTCTTTGCAAGGTCGTGGTGATTGCGGCGGGGGGTGGTTCGTTCCAACCCAAGAAACCGCCGATACCGGGTATTGATGCCTACGAAAACACTTCGGTGTTTTATTCGGTCAAGAAGATGGAAACTTTGCGCGACAAGGATGTGTTGATTGTCGGTGGTGGTGACTCGGCGCTGGATTGGACCAACAATCTGCAACCCATCGTGCGCAGCATGACGCTGCTGCATCGCCGCGATGATTTCCGTGCCGCACCTGACAGCGTGAAGAAAATGCGCGAGCTGGTTGAAGCTGGCAAAATGCAGTTGAAAATTGGCCAGGTCACCGGCCTGAAAGGCGACAAGGGCATCCTCTCCGCCGCCACCATCAAAACAGCTGATGGCAGCGTTGAAGATGTGGCCTGCAATACCATGCTGCCGTTCTTTGGCTTGACGATGAAGCTGGGACCCGTGGCAAATTGGGGACTAAACCTGCACGAAAACCTGATCAAGGTTGATACGGAGAAATTCGAAACGTCCGAGTCCGGTATTTTCGCGGTGGGCGACATCAACTGGTATCCCGGCAAGTTGAAGCTCATTCTTTCGGGCTTTCATGAGGCTGCACTGATGGCGCAACAGGCGTTCCGGCTGATCAATCCAGGTGAACGATTGCTGTTCCAATATACAACGTCAAGCACCAGCCTGCAGAAAAAATTGGGTGTCAACTGATCTTGACTTGATAGCGCCGCCGTTTGCAGGTGGTGAGCTTGATGCCCTGCGGCGGCTGAATAATCAGCATGCGGAGGAATTGTCATTCAAGACGGCTCCGGCATTTGTTGAATTGCTGCAAGCCGCCTCGCATGTCAGGGCGTTGCCAGACGGTGGTGCCTTGTTGGTGGGTTTTGATGACCAGGCAACTTATGACAATCCCAACTTCCGTGGGCTGAAAGCGCGTTACGAACGCTTCTATTATATCGACCGGGTGGTGGTCAGCAGCGCTTTTCGCGGACGGGGCATTGCCCGTCTGCTCTACGCGGATTTGCAGCGGCGGGCAGTTTTGGAAAACCGCATGCGGCTGGTTT
>JANONM010000370.1:0-1602 GCA_031420855.1 Hyphomicrobiales bacterium | reverse complement strand
GTCATGCCGACTTTCGAAGGGCGATCAGGCAATCCGGTTTTATGGAGTGCCGATTGTTTCCCCCGGCTGCTGACGCTCACGGGAGACAAGGGAGCTCGCCACTTGATTGAATCATTGAGGGGTGAGGCAACTGAAATAGAGGCCGATGACGCTGGTGTTTTGCAGGATGTTGATACTCCGGAAGACATGGCAACCATCACGGGCGTAAAAGTGCGGTAATCCAGCAACATCTTAAGGAATTATCAGTACTCTTGGATTTCCGTACTTTGTGATTCGTCCTGCAAGCCTTATCCTCGTGGCGGGGCAGAACCTTAATGTGTCGAAAATGGGCGGGATCCGATGGCTATTAAACAATCGTTGTTTGCGGGAGCTGTCTTGCTTCAGGTTTTCGCGTTGTCACATTCCGCTGCGGCTGAATCCGTGGCGCTTGGCAATGGCGTCATTGTGCAGCAGACCGCCGACTATGTTGGTTCGGTAGGCGAAGATGCTGATATGCGCTTTGAACTGGGCTCTGTCTGGAGCGATGAACTGGGCGTAAGCGTCCGGGGCGCATTCGGGGCCTATCTGTCGGATGACGTCGCCTTGGGCCTGATTGTTGAGTTCGGCAAAAACCAGCGTGAAGTTCTGGCCAATGCTGGCATTGCGTTCACTGACACGACGAGCCTCGTTGGGTCGGTCGGCTATTTGGCGGAGAAAGTCGATTTTGGATTGGGGCGCGAGAAGACTTCGCAAATGCAATATAGTGTTGGCCTGCATAATGACAGCGGGTTTCTGTATGCCTCTGCCATGGCGTTGGATGCTTATTATCTTGATGGCAAAGCCCACAGTGTGACATCCATCGACGGTAATGCCACTGGTATTCAGCTCACCTCTACTTATGATCTGACCGACACAACGCAAGTCAAAATTGCTTCAGGTTACGAGTGGTTGAAATGGCGCGATGGCAGCAAGGATAGTGGCTTTATCAATGGCGTGGCTTTGAACCAAATCCTGACGGACAACTTGAGTCTGCATGCTGTGGCCCGACTTTCAAATTCAGAGCTGGTCTATGGTGGCGGTTTGGACTTCCAGTTTGCCTCTTCAATTGGTGCCCAGAAACTCGGCTTCGATTACACCCGCATTGATGGTCGCAACGGCATTCGCAACGATGACCGCATTCAAGCCACATGGTCGATCAATCTGGGTGCCCCAGCGGCAACGACTTCGACGGATGTTGCGGGTTTGAAAGACACGACAGGCACCATTCACGCGACGTCGGAAATTGCGACCAATCGCAAGGCGCGGAAATTTCTCAATGCGCTGTTGAAAAAACCTCAACAATTTTCCAAGCGCCCTCTGGTGAGACTTGCCGCCGTGCCAGTATTGGCATCTTGTGGCGATGGCACTGTTAATACCGGCGAAGCTTGTGATGATGGCAATACCAGCAACAACGATGGTTGCAACGTCTCTTGTAAACTGGAATTCTGCGGTGATGGTGTGGTCAATGGTGTTGAGCAGTGCGATAATGGCAACATCTCTGGAAGCAGCACGGGGACCGAATGCAGCACCAACTGCACATTCGTAATTCTAGATTGAGGCAGAAAATTGAGTCGCAGTTTTTGA
>JANONM010000369.1:0-4269 GCA_031420855.1 Hyphomicrobiales bacterium | reverse complement strand
AGTATGGCATGTCGGTGTCGGCGGAGCGCTCCACGGCTGTAAAAGACATTGCCACACGGGCGGCGGCCTACAACATGCCGGGCGTGGTGGTGGATGGCAATTCAATTGCCGATGTGGCGGAGGCCATGGATGAAGCCATTGTACGGGCCAAGCGCGGCGAAGGGCCTTCGCTTGTCGAATGCAAGACCTATCGCACCAAGGGCCATTCGCGCTCGGATCGCAACCGCTATCGGACCAAGGAGGAAATCGAGGAATGGAAATTGCGGGATCCGATTCCGGCCTTTGCCAGCGAGTTGTTGGCCCACGGCATTCTGAATGAAGCGGAAGTGGCTGATGTCGACACGCAAACGACACAGGAAATAGCCGACGCCATTGAGTTTGCCCAGGATGGCACGGACCCCACCCATATTGATATTGCAAGCGAAGTCCACACGCCGATCACGGGAGCATCGGCATGAGAGAGCTGTCTTATGCGCAAGCCATTCAGGAAGGTTTGGCGCAAGCCATGGAAGCAGACCCCCGTGTGTTCATCATGGGCGAAGACATTGGGGTTTACGGTGGTGCCTTTGGTGTGACAGGTGATCTGGTGGAGCGTTTTGGGGCTGATCGGGTCATTGATACGCCGATTTCCGAATTGGGGGGAGCCGGTGTTGCGGTTGGTGCGGCCCTTGCCGGATCGCGCCCCATTCTCGAATTCCAGTTCTCGGATTTCATGACGCTGGCCATGGAGCAGATTGTCAACCAGGCGGCAAAAATCCGTTTCATGTTTGGTGGAAAAACTTCTGTGCCCGTGGTGTTTCGCGCACCTACGGGTTCAGGCACAGGCGCTGCTGGCCAACACAGCCAATCCCTCGAAGCCTGGTTTGCCCATGTGCCGGGACTGAAGGTTGTGCAACCCTCGACGCCCGCCGACGCCAAGGGACTATTGCTCTCGGCGATTGATGATCCTGATCCGGTGATTATTTTTGAACACAAGTTGCTCTACAAAATGAAGGGCGATGTGCCGGAAGCGCCTATTCGCACGCCCATTGGCAAGGCTGCGGTGCGACGGCTCGGCAAAGATGTGACCGTTGTGGCAACCGCCATCATGGTGCATCGTTCAATGGAGGCAGCAGAGCTGCTTGCCGCTGAGGGAATAGACTGTGAAGTCATTGATCTTCGCACGCTGCGCCCGCTGGATACGGCGACCATCATTGAAAGTGTCAAAAAAACCACACGGCTGGCTTGCGTTTATGAAGGTGTGAAAACCCTTGGCATTGGCACGGAGATTTCGGCGATGATCGCTGAAAGCGAAGCCTTTGATTATCTCGATGCGCCGATCATGCGCCTCGGTGGCATGGAAGCGCCGATTCCCTATAATCCGCAACTGGAAAAATCGGCTGTGCCGCAAGCCGACACAATTGCCGAAGGTTTACGTAAACTGGTGCGTGGAAGTTTCTGAATCATGGCCGTCGAAGTCATCATGCCGAAAGTCGACATGGACATGGCCACGGGCAAGGTCAGCAAATGGCATGTCAATGAGGGCGATACGGTCAAAAAGGGCCAACTGCTGTTTGAAATCGAAACCGACAAGTCCGCCATGGAAATTGAATCTCCGGGTAATGGCGTTGTGCGGGGATTGGCGGTGACGGGCCTTGATGTTCCCGTTGGTCAGGCCGTGGCTTTCATTCTGGCAGAAGGCGAAGCACTGCCTGTATCCAAGGCTGCTGCGTCCCTGCTTGTTGAATCTGTGAAACCAATTGTTGTGGCCCCGGCTCAAGCCATTGTGGCCAACGGAACCGGAATGCGTGCCACACCATTGGCACGGCGACTGGCGCGGCAACGGGGACTTGGACTTTCCACGGTAACCGGTTCAGGACCACGGGGGCGCATTGTTGCGGGCGATGTCGAGAAAGCCATTGCCAGCGCAAAGCCTGCTCCCGTCGCAGCCCTTCTGCCGCAAGTTTCTGTTGCAGCAAACTATGTTTCTGGCAGCTACGAACTGAAACCGATGGATGGCATGCGCCGTACAATTGCCCAGCGCCTGCAACACTCCAAGCAAACCGTGCCACATTTTTATCTCTCGGTTTCCTGTGTACTCGACAACCTGCAAATCATCCGTGAACGGATCAATACCTCGGCACCGCGTGGTCCCGACAAATCTCCTCTCTGGAAATTGTCGGTCAATGATTTTGTCATCAAGGCCCTGGGCCTTGCCTTGCAAAAAGTGCCTGATGCCAATGTGACGTGGAGTGATGAGGGTATTCTGCAACATCGCAGCAGTGATGTGGGCGTGGCCGTTGCGGTGGAAGGTGGCTTGTTCACGCCTGTTGTGCGCGGCGTTGAAGGCAAAACGCTTTCGCAGATTGCACTCGAGATGAAGGACTTGGCGACGCGGGCGAGGCTGCGCAAATTGCAACCATCGGAATATCAAGGCGGCACCACGGCAGTATCAAACCTTGGCATGTATGGCATCGAGGACTTTGCGGCCATCATCAATCCGCCCCAGGCCAGCATACTTGCGGTTGGGGCTGGCATAGAAAGTTTTCTGCCTGTGGATGGCAAGCCCGTGTTGAAGACGCTGATGAAATGCACCTTGTCCTGTGATCACCGGGCTGTTGATGGCGCATTGGGTGCGCAGCTGTTGAGCGCCTTCAAGCAATTGATTGAAGAACCAGCCCTGATGCTGGCATAATATTTCTGCTTGAGATGGCCCTCACGCATCCCCCACCTCCGCCCTTTTTTAACGCGCCATAGCCTACGGCGAAGGCGGGCGGCCACCTCCCTAACCCAACTTCAAGCCAGAGATGTGTGCATCGGATAGGATTCTTCATCGGGGTGGGGGTGTTGGACCCTGTCGAACTGGCATTTTTGAGGTGCGCCCCTCATTTTCCGCTTTCGCCTCGTCATAAAATCTCTATAAGGCCCCCCATTGAACCCCAATGTGAATTCCAGAGGAGAAACACCCATGGCGAAAACCCGTATCGCAATCAATGGATTTGGCCGCATCGGCCGCAATATCGTCCGTGCCATTTATGAATCAGGCCGCACCGACATCGACGTCGTTGCCATCAACGATCTGGGCCCCGTTGAAACCAATGCCCATCTCCTGCGCTATGACTCCGTGCATGGCCGTTTCCCCCATGCCGTCACGGTTAAAGGTGACTCGATTTCAATCGGCACCGACACCTTCAAGGTCACATCCATGAAAGACCCCAGCCAGCTTCCCCACAAGGATCTGGGCGTTGACATCGTATTGGAATGCACCGGTATTTTCACCGCCAAGGACAAGGCCTCGGCCCATCTCGCCGCAGGTGCCAAGCGCGTCATCGTCTCCGCCCCGGCTGATGGTGCTGATGCCACCATCGTTTATGGCGTCAACCACGAAACCCTGACCAAGGACCACATGGTCATTTCCAACGCCTCCTGCACCACCAACTGCCTCGCCCCCGTGGTCAAGGTGTTGAATGATGCTGTGGGCATTGACCATGGTTTCATGACCACCATCCATGCCTATACCGGCGATCAACCCACCCTCGACACAATGCACAAGGATTTGTACCGTGGCCGTGCCGCCGCCATGTCAATGATCCCCACCTCAACGGGTGCCGCCAAGGCCATCGGTCTCGTCATTCCAGAACTGAAGGGCAAGCTCGACGGCACCTCGATCCGCGTGCCCGTGCCCAACGTCTCGGTCGTCGATTTCAAGTTCGTTGCCAAGCGCAGCACCACAGTTGAAGAAATCAACGCCGCCATCAAGGCCGCGGCTGAATCAGGCCCGCTCAAGGGCATCTTGGGTTACACGCTGGAACCCAACGTCTCCATCGACTTCAACCACAACCCCAACTCCTCCAACTTCCACATGGATCAAACCAAAGTGTTGGAAGGCACTTTCGTGCGCATCCTCACCTGGTACGACAACGAATGGGGCTTCTCCAACCGCATGGGCGACACCGCCGCATATTTCGGCAAGTTGATTGCTTGACACGAACTTCCCTCTCCCTTCACGGGAGAGGGTGGCGTAACGCAGTGAAGCCGGGAGAGGGAAGTCTACCCCTCTCCCAATTTCTTTGATACAAGCCCTGCCATGAAAACCCGCCCCCTCCTCATCGCCCCCTCCATCCTCGCCGCCGATTTTTCCAAACTTGGCGACGAAATCCGCGTTATTGAGCAAGGCGGTGCCGACTGGGTGCATATCGATGTGATGGACGGGCATTTTGTACCCAACATCTCCTTTGCCACGCCGATCATGCAGTCGATCCGGCCCCTCACCAAAATGCTGTTTGATGT
>JANONM010000368.1:0-2259 GCA_031420855.1 Hyphomicrobiales bacterium | reverse complement strand
GCTGCCGGAAAGCGCACCCCAGGACATGCTGGAAGGCGCGAACAACAGGCAGATGATAATGAGGGCGATGGTGGAGACGACAACCGTTACAAAACTCCGGGCCAGCGGCAAGGCGGAGAGGCTTTGCAGCAGGGGAATGTTGGGAGTTACTGGAACGGTTTGCTTCATGCGCCTTGCGTCCTAGGGCAGCACCTTGGCGGCGCGGAGTTTGTCAAAGGCGTCGGTGAAGGAGAGTGTGGAATTCTGATAGGCCGTGAAGCCCTTGTCGCGGCTCTTGGTCATGTCGGTGAAATTCTCGATGCTGCGGCCAAGGTCCGCATCGGAATGCCACCAGGAGGCGACAGATGTCAATGCGTTCTGCTGCAAGCCGTGCTTGGCGACGATCTTGTCCCACACAGGCCCCATCTCAGCCATCTGCTTTTCCAGTGGTTGCGCGTGGCCGGGATATTCGGCTGCGGGCAGGCCGAAATAGGAGGCCAACTTCGGCCACATCCAGTTCCAGCGGAAAACCTCGCCATTGACGATGTTGAAGGTTTCGTTGCGCGCTGCAGGCTTGGTTGCAGCCCACAGCAGATGCTTGGCGATGATGCGGCCATCAGTAATATCCACCGCCGCTTCATACTGCTGCGGCGAACCCGGAAACACGAAGGGGCGGCCGGTTTCCTTGCAAATCGCCGCATAGGCCCCAAGGGTTGCCGCCATGTTCATTTGATTGCCAACTGTATAGCCGATCAGCGTGTGCGGGCGATGCACGGACCATGAGAAGCCTTGCCTCTCTGCAGCCGCATAAAGTTCATCTTCCTGGTCATAGTAAAAGTTCTGGTAGGGCAGTCGCGGCTGCTCTTCGCGGAAGGGAGTCACCATTTTGGATTTTGCATAGGCTTCGAAGGGGCCCATGTAATGCTTCAGTCCCGTGACCAATGCAGCGTGCCTGATTTTCTTGCCATCCATGGCAGCCAACAAGTTCCGCACCATGCCGGCATTGACGCGGCAGTTTTCGGCTTCCGTGGCTTGGCGCAGCCACGTGGTGATAAACACATCGCTGGGTTTCAGGCGTTTCAACGCAGCTTTCGTGGCTTCATCATCAGTCAGATCAACTGCAATGTGTTTCACACCTTTTGGAAGATCATGCTTGTGGCGGGAAATTCCGGTGACCGACCAGCCCTTGGTGGCCACCAGGTGTTCAGCCAGATGCCGACCAATGATGCCGGAGACACCGGCGATAAGAGCATGGCGCGCCATCAGTTCAGTTCCTTCATGGAGAGTGTTACCTTGATGCAGGCCTGCGGATCCTTGCCGAGGTCAAAAGCCCTGGCGGCATCGTTAAGGCTGAAGTGGTGGGTTTGGATGGGTGAGAGGTCGATGCCGGTGCGTTCCAGGAACTTGATGGCGGCGGGCCACACACCGGGCGAACCAATGCAGCCGCGCACCGTGAGGTTCTTCAGTTGCAACAGGCCCAGTGTGGATGTGATCTTGCGGCCAATGTTGAGGCCGACCATGGAGACGCGGCCATTCTCCTGGGCATATTCGAAGACGGTGGCGACGGAGGCGTCGTGGCCTGAGGCCTCAACCACGAGTTCAGCACCCTTGCCGCCCGTGAGTTCCATGATGCGCTCCACAGGGCTGTCATTGGCATCAACAACTTCAGCGGCACCGAGTTTCAAGGCGATGTCGCGTCGCGTTTTAATGGGGTCAACCACAATGACGCGGGCTCCCATGCCAATGGCGGCGGCGGCTGTCACAAGCCCGATGGTGCCACCGCCGGAGACAACAACAGTCTCGGACGCGTTGGTTCCACCCGATCGCAACACGGCATAGAAGCCGCAAGTAAAAGGTTCAATCAATGCACCGCGATTGTCGTCAACACTGTCTGGCAGCTTGTGCAGCCAATCGGGGTTGACGTTGAAATATTCGCGGTCGGCACCATTCATGGAGAAGCCGAAGTGGTGCAGGCGTTCGGGTGTGCGCACCACGCATTCACCGACGACACGGTCGCCCTTCCTGAAATTCTTGACTGACTTTCCGACCTCGACAATTTCACCACACCATTCATGGCCAGGGGTGACGGGATAGGAAATCGGAATGATGTAGCGGCCTGCCAACAACTCATAATCCGAATGACAAATGCCGACAGTGCGCGACTTGATCAAAACTTCTGTGTCATTGATTTCGGGTATGGGTTGGTCAAGAATTTTCGGATTGTCCGGGGTTTCAAAAACCAGCGCTTTCATGTTGCTCGCTCCTTAAAGTGTAACCACT